>NZ_SRRZ01000048.1 GCF_013179805.1 Microcoleus asticus IPMA8
TTGCAGTTGTAAGTTATTCATTTTTTATTGTCACAATCAAGTATTGCATATAATTGTATCATAGTCTTGATAATGATTTAGGATTGCTATATCACACAATTCGGGCTATCGACAAAGGTCAAGATCGAGGAATTACCGTTCAGCAAGCGGCTAAAGAGTATACTTTCAAAACACAGATACAATTCAAAAACTTAACAGCAGCAGAGTTAGGAACGCTTTTGATTGTGTTGGGCCAAGATCCAAAGTATCCGATCGCCCTCAAGGTAGGCGGCGGGAAGCCGATCGGCATGGGAACAATGACTGTGGAAGTCACAGCGGCAAGGGTGTTGCAGAACAAGGGAGATTTGCGCGATCGCTATTCCTCCTACAATCCTCCTGAATCTGACAGCATGACTGGCACAAAATTGCAACAATTTATGCAAAAAAATATTCAAGCTGCTCATTCTAGCTTAGTGCAAGCAACTCAATTGCAACAACTAGCTGAAGTGTTGAAATATCCGACCGAACGCGAACCTCCAACAGGAATGTATTAAAGATGTCTAATACTGAATTAGTGACCGAATCTTTGACAGAAAACCAGTGGGGAATTGCCCACGCGATCGCTCAAACTTTAGTTAAAGAACAAACCGATGTAAATGAATTGGGAAAGGCGATCGCCTATCTCCGCAATGCAGTTAATCAAAATCAAGCTGATGCCAATTCCAGGTTTTTCAAGTATCTTAAAACCCTAGTCGGTAATGGCAGACAAATCGGACACAGTAGCAAAACCACAGATTATTACCGCAGCATCGACAAAGCTTGTAGCGATTGTCTCAAAGGATTTCAAGGGGATGCTAGCACTTTGCTGCAAATTTTAGGTTGGGCATCTCGTTTGATGCGTTACTACAAAGAAGCGGGGCCTATTGGAGAAGTTGTCACCCCAGTTGTAGAGTCAGCGAGACAAGTTGAAATTGCTAAGGCGATCGGCAGTCATGAGTTTGCAATCGGTCAAATTGTCGAAGCCAAAGTTACTGCTGTAAAAGGAAACAAGGTGACATATGAAATTCTGGGAACTATCAGGCTAACTGAAAAAAAACCGAAAAAAGCACAATCCCTTTCTGAAAAACAAATGGTTAAGGTTGAAATTTTAGACCTTAAGGAAGATAGCAGCATCAGAAAAGTAAAATTATCTGAATAACAAAACTGCCGAGATGGAGCGTGTTCAAAGTGTAATATAAAGAATAAATATCACAGTTTAAACTGTTAATCCTCTTGTACAGATTTATCAAGAGTGAGCAAATATACAGTCTCTAATCTAAAAGCGAATGACTTGACTTTTATCAATTCGAGGCTAAAATTATCTTAAGTTTTACCATAAAATTTTCTCCCCGTTCATGAACATCGCTTATTTAGTCAACCAATATCCCAAAGTCAGCCACAGCTTTGTCCGCAGAGAAGTGCTAGCCGTTGAAAATTGCGGCATGAAAGTCGCACGTTTTTCGATCCGATCCTGCGAGTCAGAACTCGTTGATGGGGCCGACAAACTAGAGCAAGAATTGACTAAAGTAATTTTAGGAGTTGGTGTAAAGGGGTTAGCGTCGGCTTTGCTGCGCGTTGCCGCAACTAGACCGATTCGATTCATCGAAGCTGTGCGGTTAATGTTCAAAGTTGGCTGGCACTCGGAACGGGGGATTTTGCTGCATCTAGCTTATTTAGCAGAAGCTTGCATTCTTTTAAATTGGTTTGCAGAATCGGGTACAGCACACGTTCACGCTCACTTCGGGACAAATTCGACAACAGTCGCTATGCTGTGCCGCGTGCTTGGCGGCCCGACTTACAGTTTCACCGTTCACGGCCCTGAAGAATTTGATAAAGCCACACTTCTTTCCTTAGACGAAAAAATTAAACGATCGACCTTTGTAGCAGCGGTTAGTTCCTTCGGTAAAAGTCAGCTTTTTCGGTGGTGCGATCGCACTTTTTGGTCAAAAATTCACGTTATACACTGCGGCGTAGATGCTGCATTTTTAGCTGCACCCTACGTCCCCATACCCGCAGCACCCCGCTTAGCTTGCATTGGCCGGCTCAGCGAACAAAAAGGGCATTTGTTATTGCTAGAAGCTGCTAACTTGCTAGCAGTTCAAGGCTTAGAGTTTAAGTTGGTACTCGTAGGAGACGGGCCGCTGCGATCGGATATTGAACAGCAGATTCTGCAACTCGGCCTGCAAAATCATATAGAAATTACCGGCTGGGCCAGTGGCGATCGAGTTCAGCAAGAAATTTTAGCTTCGCGGGCAATGGTATTGCCGAGTTTTGCTGAAGGTTTGCCCGTCGTAATTATGGAAGCCCTCGCTCTCAATCGGCCCGTAATTAGCACTTATGTTGCTGGCATCCCGGAGCTCGTAGAACCCGGTGTTTGCGGTTGGTTAGTTCCTCCCGGTTCCGCAGAAGCATTAGCGGTAGCGATGCGCGCGGTATTGGAAGCACCTGTAGAAAAACTAGAACAAATGGGGAAAACAGGAGCACAACGGGTTGCTCAACAACACAATGTTGATTTAGAGGCAAAGAAATTAGTGGCGCTGTTTGAGAGTGCTTGAGAATGGTGCAAAACCTATTGATTAACTGACATTTTGCACCATTATTAATAAGTCTTTCAAGGGCGGGATATTCTGCCCACCCCACAGGAAAATTAATTGTTTGTGGAACAGGCATCTTGCCTGTTCCTTTAATTAAAGCAACCTACTTACAAACTTTTTAAGGAATAGGAACAGACCGCAACAACTTGTCAACAATCGCCTTAGCCCTCCTTCCCCCCGCCGGAATCAATCGGTGAGACAGTACGTGCGGTGCCAAATATTTCACATCATCAGGAGTCCCATAATCCCGGCCCTCCATAAACGCCAAAGCCTGGGACGCCCGGTGCAAAGCCACCGCACCCCGGGGACTCACCCCCAGAGTAATCTCCTCATCTTCCCGGGTCGATCGCACCAAATCTACAATATACTGTTTCAAAGAGCCTTCCACCTTCACAGCAGCGCACAAACGGCGCAATTCCTGCACTTCTTCCAAAGAAATACAAGGCTGCAAATCTTCAACAGCAAAACTATCAGAAAGCCGTTCCAACATTTGCAACTCTTCTAACGCAGCGGGATAGCCCAAAGTCAAAGACAAAGTAAACCGATCCATTTGCGCTTCCGGCAGCGGAAAAGTGCCTTGATATTCGATCGGGTTCTGAGTCGCAATCACAAAAAACGGCGCGGGAACATTCCGAGAAACTCCATCTACCGTCACCTGCTTTTCTTCCATCACCTCCAGCAAAGCTGACTGAGTTCGCGGCGTCGCCCGATTGATTTCATCGGCAAGCAAAACATTAGCAAAAACTGGCCCGGGCAAAAACTCAAACTCTCCGCTGCGCGGATTCCAAATATTAGTACCGGTGATATCCGTCGGTAACAAATCGGGAGTGCACTGAATCCGCTGAAATTTCCCATCGATCGATCGCGCCAAAGACTTCGCCAGCAGAGTTTTTCCCACACCCGGCACATCTTCCAGCAGCGCGTGCCCACCCGAAAGCACGGCTACCAGCACCAAGCGAATAGCATCAGCTTTGCCAACAATAGTCTTGCCTAGATTTTGTTTGAGCCGCTCAATATGTTGTCTCATATCCCTGATTGCTAATTGCTAATTGCTAATTGTTGATCGAACATCAAATTGCTCAAATCTTAAGTCTTTGCCTTGCGGACTTCCGATTTGTCCAACTAGAATTTAGTCTGACTCATCTTGCACCATTTTTAAAACCGATCGCCCGTTCTAGATCACATAATTATTAGACTTTAGCAGTTAAGAGGCTTCTAGCAATATCGCAATCTGCCTGAATTTGAGTTTTGAGAGCATCCAGAGAAGCGAATTTTTGTTCGGGCCGCAAAAACTCTACCAAACTCGCGCTCAAGGTTTTACCGTACAAATCCCCAGACCAATCTAACAGGTGAACTTCCACAGTGGGTTGCAGACCGTCTACAGTCGGGCGGCAACCAACATTCATCACCCCATTGACAAAAGATAAATTTGATGCATGGTCGGGAATTAGAGATTTGGGATTTTCCCGCTGATAGGAAGAACTTTCCCCTTTCATCTTTTCCCATCCATGCTTCAGCGAGACCCGCACCGCGTACACGCCAAAACGCGGCAAAAATTTTTCCGGCGGCAGTTCGAGATTAGCCGTAGGAAATCCGATCGTCCTGCCCAGCCGCTGTCCGCCAACCACAGTCCCGACTAAACTGTAAGGTCGCCCCAGCAACTGATTCGCTCTTGTGAGGTCGCCGGATGCCAGACCTTCGCGGATTGCAGAACTGCTGATCCGATCGCCCTCACCGCAATTGTGCAGGGGTACAAGAGCAACATCAATACCGTAACCCGAGGCGATCGACTGCAAACCCACAGCCGTCCCAGCGCGTCCCCGTCCAAACCGAAAATCAACCCCCACACTAATTCGACTCGCTTTTAGTTGTCGCACCAGAATTTCCTCGACAAACTCACAAGCAGTCAAAGCAGCCAATTCTCGATCGAACGGCAGCAGCACAAGTTGCTCAACGCCCATTGCTGCGAGCAATTCTACCTTTTCTGCCAGAGGCGTCAGCAGTTTTTTCGGTTGACCCGTAAAAAATTCTTGCGGGTGGGGATCGAAGGTCACCACAGTGCTGTAAAGTCGATCGACCCCATCATCATCGCGACCAGAGAGGCTGTTGCCCTCTGCCCTGGGGCCTATCAAACCCTCGAAATTATGGTGCTTGTCGGCTCGATCGAGCGGTGCTGCTGAGTCATTCTCGCAGGTCGCCGGAGGTTCGCTGTCCAAATTTTTATCTCTGCCAGCGTTTGAGCGCCAGTTTTGCCCCGTCTCAGAAACCGTCGCAGAATTTTGCCCAGCAGATCGATTTAAAATTATTGGCTGCACGACTTGTCGATGCCCTAGGTGCAAACCGTCAAAGTTTCCCAAGGCAACAGAAGTTGGAGTCAGAACAGCCGTACAAGAAGAAGTTACCCACACGCTTAATATTTTGACATACTTAGCCAGATTGCGATCGCCAGTCGATTTTAGATTTTAGATTTTAGATTTTAGATTGACTCCACAGATGCAATCTGGGAGATTGAACTTTGGTCTCAACTTTTTGGTTTTCCACAACAGCAGTCGGAGGCTTGTATGCGTCTTTGAGGTCAGCCATAACTTAAATTTGAGATTTCCGACCTCAAGATTTCAGAACCATCTGGCAATCTCAAATCCATCAGACAGGCACTTTAGGCGCTTGCACCGACTCTTCAGACAAATCGCGATCCGGAGGCAGCAACTGTAACGACAAACCTTCCCGCGCCATCAAACTGTTGGGGAACCTTTGAGCCACTTGTTCTCCCACCCTGTCTAAAAACTCGTCATTGTGCAGCGGGTCGTGGTGAAAAATCACCAACTTTTTGACATTAGCAGCCTTTGCCACCTTCACCGCTTCCTGCCAAGTCGAATGTCCCCAGCCGACCTTGCTGCTCTTCTCCGAATAATACTCCTCATCGGTATAAGTAGCGTCGTAGATCAGCACCTCAGCATCGCGGGCCAAATACACCACATTTTCGTCCAAACGGTCGGGCAAATGTTCGGTATCAGTCACGTAAGCAGCCGAATACCCCCGCCAGTTTACGCGGTAGCCTACAGCTTCCCCGGGATGGTTCAACAAAGCAGTTTCCACCTTAATATCTCCGATTTCCAGCGGTTGGCCCACTTCTATATCGTTAAATTTCAGGTCTGCCCCCATAATTTGCAGGGGCACCGGAAAATTCGGGTGGAGCATTTGGTCGTGGAGCCGCTGCTGGATAGTAGCGTTATTAGGAGAAGGAGCAACTGCCCCATAGATATGAAAACAATTGCCCTTAATAAAAGCTGGGACAAAAAATGGGAATCCTTGAATGTGATCCCAGTGAGAGTGAGTAAAAAACATATGAGCTTCTACGGGCATCTGGGACAGGAGAGTTTGTCCCAAAACCCGCAATCCTGTACCGCCATCGAAAATTAGGCGACTTTCACCCACTCGCATTTCTATACAGGGCGTGTTACCCCCGTAACGTACTGTTTCAGCCCCAGGAGAGGCTATGCTACCTCTAACGCCCCAGAAGTGAACCGTGAATTGATTTTGCATACTAGATATGGGTTTTCCTGCAAGATTGTTCCGGCGAGCCATCGGTAAGGTGTTTACATACTGGTAGGGGCTTTACCATCAAACCCAAGCTCTTTGACGGTCGAGAAACGCACTTGTTTGGAAGTGCCAAGAGTCTCGCTTGCCAGAGAATGCAAAACTGTTGGGCTTGACAACTGAGCAAGAAATTACAAGGTAGACTAATCAAGTCTCGATCGTAAGTTTTCTTTTCTTCTCTTCACTAGCCTAACCTCCGCAGACACAGTTTGGGGCAGAAGTTGTGCCTGAGTTTGGTCAAAAGCCGCTGTTTTTCCAGCCTCCGCACTTGCCGAACAGGATCGCGCGGTAGATTGTTGGCGCTGCTGCTTCACGGGTTTGAACCCGGATGATGCCCTTCCTGCTATCTAATCGGGTCGATCGACCATAATATCCAGACGCCGGGGCGGGTTGACGCCGATATCTGGCTGATATTGCCGATCGGGCGTGACGGGACGGCCCCTAAAATAATTACGGTTAATTTACCGGACTTGATATGCTCCCGCCACCGAACCCCTACCTATGAGGATCGGGGACTCCTTTTAACAAGAAGCCGATTTAATTAACTCAACTCCCATTAATTCCAAAATCTTAGCAGTTTAGGAATGCTCCTGCTATTAATTATCAAACAATACTGTCTGGATTCTCTGCCTGCCCGGAGACTGCTGTCCGTCCAGCTAACCCTCAGTCGATTTTTAATTTTAGACTTCGGCGAGCGCTCAGCCGAGTCGAGCCGTCGAGTCGCGATCAGTCGAACGATTTGAGATTTGAGATTTACTCCACAGATGAATCTGAGAACTTGAACGAGAGTCTAAAATTTTTGCTTCTGCACCGCGAGTGTCGGAAACTTGTATCCGTTTTTGGGCGGGGTCAAGCTGTGAACCGAGCATCATTTGACAGCCGGGGACAGCGATCGTTCGGGGCTGCGGGCAAAAACCTAAATTTTCCTCGCGCATTTCTCGGCGGACGAATTCAATCACCCAAAATAGCCCTATTTTCTGAAATTAAAAATTTTTCGGTTTTTTGCCCTCAGCCCAACTCCGATCGCCCTTGGGCCTCAAGAGTGATTCAGAAAGATTATTCGTTGTTGAACTGTTGTGCTTTTCTCAACAATCTGCAATTACTCTATCTTTGGTAATGATTTATCGGAATTCTACCAAGTTGCCGCACTCACCACGAGTTTAAATTTCTGGTATTATAGAGTCTAAGACTCTTGGTTTCCGAGAATCTAAATCAGTGGTAAAAAAGCCTGGATCGTACCATTTTAGATTTTAGATCGGTAAAGACTGATTATGGAATGGTTTGAAACAGGCTGACAGTTGCAGAGTTTATTGAAACAGATATAAGTTTAAGTTATTTGTCAAAAAAGTCAGTATGGATCAAGTTAAAAAAACTACAACCAAGCTGAATCGATCGCCAGTGAAAGTGTCCGATCGCACTTTGGAACTCGATCGGCTCCCGTCGAGAGAGCTGTCCTTAGAAATGACTGAAGCCCGAGCTTTGAGGGAATTTAGTTCGGACGATCGCCCGCCGGGAACCCCAGTAGCGACAGGCCAGACTGCGGCAACAAAGCGCCGGAGGGTAGATGGCAAAACTTCCCGGAATCGCTCGCCTGTGGTTTCTACTACCTTTCTCAAGTGGCTGCTAGAGGGTTTGACTCGATCGAAAGGTTGGCTGGCAGTTGTCACCCTGGCAGCAGTTTGGGGGTGGTGGAACAGTCAGTTACTGTTTTCCACGGGCCTGGGGATAGCAGCGATGATGGTTGTTTACCGAGGGCAGGCGTGGGACTGGCAATTGCTGCGATCGAAAGCCGAGCAATTTTGGGAGGGCCCGAACCGCCGATTTGTTTTAGCCGTGGGCACCGGCGGGATTGCAACCTTAGGCGCTTACATGAGTTTGGCGATTTGGGCGGACTCCGAGAGCCACTGGATGGCTTTGAGCCTGATTTTGCAGAACTTGGGCACGATCGCGATTGCAGGGCTGTTGCTGCGGCAAGCGCTGAGTCTGGGCGCCTCAAAAGATGAAGTGGCGCTCGATCGCATCCTGGCAGATTTGACCGATCCTGACCCCGTGAAGCGTTTGATTGCAGTGCGACAAATGACCGATTTGGTGAATAAGGGTGGGTTTGGCCCTGGGAGCTCTGTCAAAAGTTCGATCGCCCGTTCCCGCGCTGCCGAGTGCTTTCGCCTGATGCTGAGTCGGGAACCAGAAGCTTTAGTCCGCAATGCCCTTCTCGAAGGTTTGCAGACTTGGGACGCTACTTATGGCTTTGCTCTAAAATCCAAAAATCAAGTCATCGACTACTAGTTGACCGTCAAAAGCGTAAAAAGTAATTCGATGAATATTCGGAGCTTTTACGCGCAGGGGAGCGCTAGGAGCGATCGGAGAATTAGACCCGGCCAGATTGGGCGCCGGCATTTCATCCTGAACAATTGGGTTGCCTTCGATGTCGCAAGCAGATAAAACAGTTCGCCGCGAACTGGTAACAAGTCCTGACACCCAGCGAACTGGATGCTTAAAAGTTACTTCTATCAGTCCGCTTTTTGGGGCTCCCATTAACACTGTTGTCCCAGAACCAGTGAAAAATGCTGGGTTTGAAGGTTGGATGGCGACGGCATTGGTAAAAGTAACCCCCCAATGTGCAAACTGGTGCTCTACTACTTCAAAGCATTTCAAATCTTCTAAAGCTAGGCGGACGATCGCCGGTACAGTGGTGGCGCGCGATCGCACCTCTGACCCTGCGCCTGAGCGTTCTGGAGTGGCGACTACAGACTTTTTGCCGTTTAAATCCATGCTTCGATAGGCTGTATCAAATTCTGCAAACCCGTCAGATTGAAGACTTTTCGCATCAACCATAAAACCCTCGCGATCCCGTTTCCTGAGCAGTTGCATTTTTTGTAGACCTCCCTGAGATTAGTTGTTTCTTCTGTTTTGGAAGTGATAACGGCGAGGCCCGTGATTGCTAAACCTGCAATTAGGAATCGAAACCCGATCGCCCCCCTCCAACAAAGACTTTCGACCTCAAAAGCCACTGCTCCGCAAAATATCGTGATTAATTATTCGTGATTGGCGAGCGTCGGCTAACCTTCCGCCTGCCTGAAAGCCAGTTCTAATACTCCTGCTTTCCGAGCGCCTGCTTTCCGGGTTGGCGAACAGACTCTATTGCCTTGAGGGGTCTTACCCATCATTTTGCTATTATCTCCGATCGGCGGTAGTTTGCAAGGGTGAGGATAACTACACCGCCGAATTGCCCAAATCGCAAAACTTACTTGCTGTCTGTAGTTTCACGCTTCACCTGTACTAAAATAGATTTAAATCATTACTCAATCTTTACAAAAACGCCACCAGCTTTGCCATTTTTTCAAACAAAGACGGGGCGGCGGACAAAAATCTAAAATATAACAGTGATAGAGGTTTATTTATGCTTGTACCCCTCGGCTTCGGTCAGCGATCGATAGTTACTTCTCTCGGCAGAATGGTTTACTACACGGCTGAAAAAATGCCTTGGATCGGGTTGCCGACCTCAACTTCGGAAAATAAACCGAATTTAGTATTTTTTCACGGTTTTGGGGGCGGGTCGAGTGCCTACGAATGGTCGAAAGTTTATCCGGCTTTTGCGGCCGAATATCGAGTTTTAGCACCTGATTTAATCGGTTGGGGGCGATCGGAACATCCGGCGAGAAATTATCAAGTTGAAGATTATATCACAACTTTGATCGAATTTATCGAAAAAACTTGTGACAGTCCGACAGATGCGATCGCTTCTTCCCTGACGGGGGCGATCGCGATTCGAGCTGCGATCGCGCGGCCGGATCTTTTCAAATCCCTAATTTTGACGATACCCAGCGGTTTGTCGGACTTCGGACAAGATTACGGCAGCAGTTTCTTCGCTAAGCTAGTCAACACACCAATTTTAGACAAATTGCTCTACAGTACGGGAATCGCCACAGACGGCGGCATCCGCAGCTTCCTAGAACAGCGCCAATTTTCCGATTCCCGTCGCGTTTACCAAGAAATTGTAGACGCTTACCTCGAATCTGCTTTGGAACCAAATGCAGAATATGCCGCCCTGTCTTTTGTGCGGGGAGATTTGTGCTTTGATTTGTCGCTGTACATCACTCAGCTAACAACACCGACAGCGATTATTTGGGGAGAAAAATCGCAGTTTACCGGACCCGAGATCGGCCAGCGGTTAGCCAACCTCAACCCCGAAGCAATCAAAGTTTTTCAATCTCTGGAAAACGTAGGTTTGACTCCGCAGTTAGAAATTCCCGCTGTGACTATTGGCTTAATTCGGCAATATTTAAAATTGCTTTCGGAAGGCTGAAGAAGTTCGGCAACGGATTATGTAACGGATTTAAAGGATGCAGGTTCGGCAACGAGAAATGTACGGGATTTAACGGATGGAGGTTCGACGTTCGAGGCAAGAAGGAAGAAGTCAGAGGGAAGAAGGAAGATTAATTCCCAATTCCCAATCGCCAATCCCTAATTCCCAATTCTCCCGCCCAAAAACAGGCACAAGCCCCCGACGCTATTGAGGGTTTATCCCAAAATTTTAGACCAAAGTTTGAGATCCCAGATTCATCTGTGAAGTAAATCTAAAATCTAAAATCGACTGAGGGTCTATCCCAAAATTTTAGACCGAAGTTTGAGATCCCAGATTCATCTGTGAAGTAAATCTAAAATCTAAAATCTAAAATCTAAAATCGACTGAGGGTTTATCCCAAAATTTTAGACCAAAGTTTGAGATCCCAGATTCATCTGTGAAGTAAATCTAAAATCTAAAATCTAAAATCTAAAATCGACTGACTATTCTTTGACTCGCACGTCGATGACGCTGGCGTTGAAAATGTACTTGTTGCCTTCAAGCTCTAGCGTAGTGCCAATTTTGACTTTCGTATTACCTAAAACCGGGCCATTTTCAGTAAGTTGACCTTTTCCCTCTAAGGTAAACATCATATTTTTGCTGAAGGCTTCTTCTTCTCTGGGATCGGGGAGAGCTTTCAGAGTGCCGTTGGGCTGAGGAACTGCGAGGGTTCTGGTGAGAGTTTTGACAGATTTGATGGTAATCTGACCGGAGGGTTGATTGCGGATCACCACATTGATTTTATCGCCTGCTTTGAACAAATCTTGAACGTTTGTCCCTTTGAGACCGATCGCAATTGCATCAATCTCTACAGGTTTGACACTGGTGCCGACTTGGGCGACGGAACCGCCAGAAGTGCCGGGAAAGAAGAAGATTCCGACTGCAACGAGCAGTACGATCAGAGCGGCACCTACGTCTAGGATGCTGAGTTTGCCGAACAGTCGGCCTTGAGAATCCAAAATTTTCATAAATCGCTTAATTAACTGATAGCGACAGGAGTATGTTTACAAGCTCAGGACTTACCCAGACATCGATGAAAAACAGATGCTGTGATTGCTTGGCTATGGCTCGCAATGACATACGTTATTGATGCGTAAGTCCTGAAGCTAAAAGATATTACCACAACGATCGCCCAAAATCCGCATGACTTGGGCACTTAAAGCAGAAGGCAAAAGGCAGTTGAGGGCGGTTGGTTGGGCAGTGGTCGATCGCCCGGAGGCTGGCGGCGCAGTTAAAAATTTGCAAAAAGCTAGAATAGCAACTAAGCAGCGTCAAATTGCGTCTGCCTATTTAGTGACTTTTCGAGTTTTTCCTAAAATTTTACGTAACTTCTGCCACGTATCAATCATGTTAAAAAGTTTTTGGTTGACTTGCCGGCGTACCTGCGGCCGGGGGATTTATCTGTTACTGTCGCTGATTGTGGCTGCGGGTATCTGGGTGATTTCCCCGGAACAGACTCAAGCATTTTCTTTGCCTGAACTGATTTTTCGGGGCATTCAAGTTATCCAATTGTCGAATATGTCCGATAGCCAAGAGGTGACTATTGGCCGACAAATTAATCAGCAGTTGGCGAACAGCGAGTTTAATATTGACCGCGATCGCGCCACTACACTATATATCAACCGCATCGGTCAGCGACTCGCCGAGGAAAGCACTCGCCCGAATATTCCTTATACTTTTCAAGTGATTGATGACGACAATATTAATGCTTTTGCAACAATGGGCGGTTTTGTTTATGTGAATAAAGGTTTGATGGCGGCGGCGGACAATGAGGCCGAATTGGCAAGTGTGATCGCCCACGAAATCGCTCACATTAGTGCTCGCCACGCAATTCAACAAATGCGTCAAATGGCGATCGCTTCTGGTGTAGCTTCGGCGACTGGGCTCGATCGATCTCAGGCGGTTCAGATTGGGGTGGAGTTGGCTTTGCGGCGCCCCCACAGCCGCCAAGCTGAGTATGAAGCCGATCAGTTGGGATTGCAAACTATGGGGCGAGCGGGCTACGCTCAATCTGGGATGGTTGATTTTATGAAAAAGTTGCTCAACAAGCCTTCTCCTCCTAGCATTTTGAGCACTCACCCGGCTACTGCCGATCGCATTGCTGCTATCTCGCAGGCGATAGACCCGGAGCTCGCTAGCGGTGAAGGTTTGAATAATGAGGATTACAGGTTAGAAATCCGCAGGCTTTTGGGTTCGTAGCAAAAGGTCATACAATTTCCGATTTGAGATTTTAGATTGGGATGACCGATCTTACTCGATCATCTTCGCGTCTTCGCGGTTCGTTAAAACATCAATATAGTTCGTAGGGCGCGTCAGCGATCGGGTCAATTTGGATTTAATCGATCGAACTTAAACTGACGCACCCTACAACTACACATTGATTTAATACTGCTGTTGAACAACAGGATCGATCGCAGGTTCCGGGGGTGCAATCTGCTTCGGCTTCAATTGTCTGACAACTTCGTCAAACGGCAAAATTCGGACTTGATTGTTAAAGACATTTACTTGATAAACTCTGCGGTAGCTGAGGTCAAATCCTGTCAGCCAGCCACTTTTCTGATGATAAGCACCCGTGTCAATATCCAACCACCCTTCGCCCCTGACTAATTCGCCTGGCCTGACACCCTCAAAGGTAAAGGTGATCGTGTGACCGGTGATAATTAATTTATTGGGAAAATAGGGTTTCGACATGGTGTGAAATTCTCTGCGAATCCAACAGAGTTGTTCGATCGACTGCTTGTCAATGGGCAGATGGGGGTCAACGCCGGCGTGAACCAGCCAGATGTCCCCTAAGTCGAGGTGGGTGGGGAGCGATCGCAGCCACTCTAAGTGTTTGTACGGCATCATCCCTGTATCTCTGTAGCTCGCTACTGTCGCATCGCCGCCGCTGTACAGCCAAGATTGCCACGCTCGCATATCCATCGGCACCCCCGACAAAGCCTCCAGCATCAGTTGTTCGTGGTTGCCCAACAGAGTTTGGTAGGGGCTTTGCTGGACAAAATCTAATACCTGAGCGCTTTTGGGGCCGCGATCGATTAAGTCTCCCAAAAAATAGACGCGATCGTCCGAGCCGGGGGCAAGTGCCTCTAGCAGGGTCATTAAGCCGTCGTAATGCCCGTGTACGTCCCCGATAACAATGCGCCGGTGCTCCATTGTGTTTATCCGCTTCCCTGAATCAAAAGCCAAATCTCTAGCTTATAGCATCTGATTTTGCTGCTATTTGCCTCCCCTCTTTTACGGTGGAGGGGTGTCACCCATTATACTGCTTTGTATAAATGTCGTGTAAAGATCGCCAGTATCTGTTTGCGTAGCTAGTGAGAGAAACACAGGCAAGCTGTTAGTTGTGCTTCTGCAACTGCTGTTACTGAGCCAAAGCTTTGAGTTATTGCAGGCTGTAGGGTGCGTCAGCGATTAGCCGATCGATTAAGTCGAAAATAATCCTAGCTGACGCACCCTACAATACGATCGAGCTTTAACTGCTGTCACTGAGTCAAAGCTTTGAGGAATGTCTGGAGCTCTGCCAAAAAACCTTTCTTTTTTACAGGTTTTGCAGGTGTGGTGGAGTCAGGATCGGCGCTTGGGAGATAAGCGGCTAAAATCCGCTCTAAATCGTCTCCCACAGGTTTTTGGGCGGTTTCAGAAATTAGTTCGTATTCGTCGTTTGTTTCCAGCCAGACTTGCCAGGATTGGGGGTAGCAGCGGAATAAAGCCGCAGTGTCTAGGGGTCTGATGTAGTAGCAGGATTCGATTTTGCTGAGGAATCGATCGCGCAGTTGGCGGCCCGCATAGCCTATACCTATGGTGGCAACATCTTCGAGGCGCGGATTGAGTAAAATAACTGGGCGACCGGCCGCAGCTATGTAGAGTTTTTCGACTTGGGCCACTTCTACAGCCGCCGGGTTCACCAGCAGGAACAGTTCGTCTTCCGGTGCTATTTTCTCTTCAACAGCCGTGCGGCTGCTGCCCAAATCAGTGATTTTAAACGGTGTTTCTCCCCAGTCGCGGCGCGCGAGGGCGGCAGCACCGGTGTCGGGAAAAAAGACTTTGACTCCGGGGTAGATTTCCTCAAATTCTGGGAGGAATTGTAGGGTGATAGACTGTGCTTGCAGGGCGATTTCTGGAAATACTAATTCGACTTGCAGTAGAGTTTTGCCGTCCGAGAGGGCGGCGGCGGTTGCAATGCGGGATTGGGCGATCGCCTCGTTGAGATCCTTGGGCAGTTCTGTCATTAATCTTATTATTTTTGCTACACTTTTCTCACTCCTATTTTACCGCATCAAGCAACAAAAGCTAACACCGACACAGGCGAGCCCGAACCTCCCAAAAGGCGCAATATTCCGATAACTAAAGTGATTTCAGCGTTAGGTAAAAAGTCGAGATTAGTCAGATTTTCCAGAACTATTAGCTGCTTTTCCAATACCAGTTTATTAACGGCAAAACTTTCATCTCGCCCGGTATCTACTCCGTGAGTGTCGGTTCCCACTCCGGCGATCGAGCGTTCTTCTAGCAAAAATTGAGTGGCTGCTTTGCCAAATCCGGGAAAGTGGCAAATTCCGCGATCGTCTCGGTTGAAAAATGCTCGCTCGTCATCCCATTTTTCTTGCCAGCCAGTATACAATAAAACTACATTTCCCGGTTCTATAAGTTTGTGCTGCCGTTCCCAAGTCAATATATCATCAATTGTTAAAGTGTAATCGGGATTGGCAAGACTTTGCTCACGGATGTCGATCGCAATTGCAGGGGAAACTAGCGACTGCGGCGCATAACTATCAATGCTCGCGGCTCCTGCATAAAAGCTGTTGGGTGCGTTGATGTGAGTGCCGCTGTGTTCTCCCATTGAGAATTTTCGCAGGAAATAGCCGTGTTTTTCTATTTGAGATACTGTTTCAAATTCTGTCGCCGGATCGCCCGGCCATATGGGACTATTTGGGTGGATTGAATGGCTTAAGTCTACAATTTTGCTGTAGGCGATCGTTTTTAAGTTATTTGACTTAAAGTTGTTTGTCATCAGGTTAAATATATTTATTATTTATTAAACACAGTTGAGTTCTTGACCTTCTGCGCTCTCAATCTAAAATCTAAAATCTAAAATTCGCTTAGTCGATCGAGCGTTGCTGCCATCACATCCTTTGTTTGCCCGGAAACAGTATATACCAAAGCTTCTCGATAAACTCTCCCGGCCGGGTGCACAATACCGTTAGCAGCACCGCTAGAAACTGCAACCGCAGCGTGCCCGCAGCGCACCGCTAAGTCAATGGCTTGAGCTCGCAGCGCTAATTGTTCTGCTTTCGAGCTATGTTGAGATTGTTGGAAATTCTCTTTTAGCCGATCGAGCTTTTGCTCTAGTTTTTGACAAGCCGCCGCTATAAAAGGTGAATTTTTAGCAGCCGCCGCTGCTGCAATTACATCCAATCCCGCTCGAATACAGCCAAAAGTACCCGGAACAGAATTTAGTATATTTTTGCTGTCGTTTTCCGAAATCCACCCGACAGGTTTAACCGAAATTATTTCCGATTCGTGCAGCAACCAATGATCGAGAGTTGCTGTCACAGTATTAGTCGAGTTCATGGCGATTAACTGCATGATGTCGCTGAATGTTATTTTACTATTTTCGCGTTCAATATTAACAAAAGGTAGCAAACCGAAAACAGCGCGCTCGTCAGGAAGTACCGCAGCTACAATAAACTTTTGAAACAATCCAAAACCTGTTACCCAAGGAACTTTTCCTGACAGTAAATAGCCATCTTTTGCGAGAGTGGCGGTGACGGCAGGATGGCCCGATCGCCTCAAATGCGAAAACCCAACACCCAAGCGTAACTCTTTTTGGGCGATCGCCGGCAAGTATCTGCTTTTTAGCATTTCATTGTCGCTGTTGGCAAGCATGGCAGTTGCGCTGTGGTGCTGAGTTTGCAGGAAAGACAAAGCGCCGGAATATCGAGCCGTCAATTCCTGATATTGGTAAAAAATCTCCGGTGCAATTTCAGCCCCGCCCCATTTTTGGGGAACTCGCAATGCTAAGAGCGATCGATCTTCCAATCCAGCAACTGCTGTTTTCAGCGCATCCGAGTCGCTGTCGATAATTTCCGCCTGGGGTGCAACACACTTTTGTAGGTAAATTTCTGTGCTGTTAAGAATATCTTGGCAATCCATTTTATATAATTATTTTATATTAATTTTAACTATTATTTCGGCAACTTTTATTGCTTACCAATAGGTAGATAAACCATTTTTTACGAGTTGTAGGAGTCCTCAGTAAAAATCTACAAATCACCAAACTTATGAGGTTATTTTAGAGTGATTTTATTCAAACTTCTGTGGGGCGGGCAGAATATCCCGCCCCAAAAATAACTCATTTCCAAACTTTCCAAGGAGCCTTCCCTTCATCCCAAAGTTCGTTTAAATACTTGTATTCTCGATAAGTATCCATCGCAAAGAAGAAGCCCTCATGACGGTAAGCCATCAACTGTCCCTCTGCGGCCAAACGCTGCATCGGCTCTTGTTCTAAAATACAATCATCTCCCCCCAAATACTCAAATACCCGGCGGTTAAATATCATATATCCAACACTAATCCAGCCGTCGATTTGAGGTTTCTCAGAAAATTGTACTACCCGGCTATCGCTGTCTACATCCAAAATTCCAAAGCGAGAGATCGGGCGAAATGTAGTGACTGTTGCCAGCTTACCGTGAGACTTGTGAAAATCGACTAAGGCGTCAATATTGACATCAGCTACTCCATCACCGTATGTCACCATGAAATTATCGCGATCGATATATTTTTCTATCCGTTTTACCCGCCCTCCCGTCAGGCTTGCCGCGCCAGTTTCAGCCAGAGTAACATTAAAATCTTGTTCGAGATGTTCCTCGTGATAAGTGATGGTATTTTTGCGGCCTAAGCAGATAGTAAAGTCATTGTTCATGGCTTCATAATTGAGGAAATATTCTTTAATCATGTTGCCGCGATAGCCCAAGCACACAATAAAGTTTTGGAAACCGTAGTGGGCATAGATTTTCATGATGTGCCAAATAATTGGATGCCCCCCCACATCAACTAAGGGTTTGGGACGAAATTCTGTTTCTTCTCTGAGACGAGTACCGAGACCGCCGGCTAGGATAACTACTTGCATTTTTTCACAGTTTTAAAGATGATAAATTAATTTATCATCAATCATTAGTGATTTTTTCAAAGAATTATTAATATTTTCTCATAATCAGTAAAGCTTTGTAAACCACAAAAATCACGAACTCTTATAAATAATCGTAGGGTGTTCGGTGCGCACCGTATATTTGAATGCTGCGCCCAATTTATAACTTACGAATGGTAGATTCTAAAAGAGACAAAAAAAACAGCAATCATTTATACTAAATCTAAGAAAGAGATTCAACAGCAATGAAAAATCAACTCGATAGCCTAAAAAAGTTTTTAGGTATCCTCTGTGCGATCGCCTCAATAATTATATTATTCCAATCGGCAATACCTGGTGTTTACGCCACGGTTGTTGCACCGGAAATCTCAACCATACCACAAGCCACCGTAGCTTTTGTTCCCAACATACCGGGCGGTGGATTAGACTTTCACGAATCAGCAGGAGGGCACACTTTAGAGAGACACGTTGGGAAAACAGAAGCACAACTAGCACAGCGACTCGCAAGCGAAACGAGAATTTCTGCCGCATCTTCCTTTACTGACCGTTCCGTCGCCGAAGCGGCCATTGGAGAAGCAATGAACAGAAATCAAAATGCGATCGACTCTTGGGTGAAAAGTCGAGGTAATCGTTATACGATCGACTACAACGCCAACAGAAGAATTGGCATTACTCTGCGTCGCCGCGCATCCAAAGCAACTTCAGCATCTCGCCTGAAAATCGTCCTCCAGCGCAGCGCCAAATTACCTCCCGGATACTTTATTCTCACAGCCTATCCCGAATGATAAATCAATTTCCTCATTTAACCCAATTTTTCAGTTCCTACTTTCACCAAGACTGGCCGCTAGAAGCTAACAGTCCCAGTGATGTAGTTGAAGATTACCGCAATAGCGAATCGCGCGCAAGTGTTGAAGCTGCATCGCAAGAACTCGACAAACTGCTAAAAATGCCGATCGCCCCAGCCGATTTAGAAACATTCATCCTCGATGAATTAGGGTGTTACTACGACCCTAATTCAGAAAATCAAACCGTCAGAGAATGGTTGGAAGCCGTGCAAGAATCTTTGAAAAATCCCAGCTAAATTCTATATATTTGTATGAACACGGCTATATATTTGTAAGGACACGGCACTGCCGTGTCCCTACAATTAATTGCGGTAAGGACACGGCACTGCCGTGTCCTATATATAATTCCGGTGCAACCAAAAACTATATCACTTGCTAACAGTCAATAAGTAGCCTTCGTGGACGTTGAAATTAGGGATAACATAAGCCAAGCTGCCGCTACCCACCGACAAGTTTTCTTCTTTAACCGTGACAAGCTTCTGCACCGACCCTTCTTGATTGTTGGGAATTTTTTCTAACTTTAGAGTGATTTTCTGACCTTTTTGAATACCTAGCTGCTCCAAATTTCCGAGGTTTAATGTTACCGTTGTTGCTAAGGAATAATTGCGGTCGAAATAACCTAAAAGTATCTGTGCTTTACCTTCTGGATTTGACTTGCTGGCTAAAGCGACAAGGCGATCGTTATCTGACCGACTCAGCACCCGCGAATTAACTCCGTCGGCATAAGCTTTGTAAGTCCACCAAGCTGCTCTCGGCTCAAAAGTATTAGGCGTGACCATCCCAGTCAGCGTATTGTTGAAGCAATTGCTAACTTTTCTAGCTCCTGCTGTATTCCAACAAGCTCTGCAAGCACCGTCGGCTTTTGCGTATTCCAACTGATAGAAATAACCTAAAATTTCCCCCGGCTGATACTGCGCTAATTCCCCGACAATCTCGTTGACGTAAATTTTTTGCAACTTCAGTTCTTTGTAAGAAGGACTTTGCTGAAAATTGCGTTTAGCATCAATGACATGATCGTCCACAAATAAAATCTTGCTATCGTTGAGTTCGTGCCAAGCTAAAAAATTTACTTCCAGTTTGTTCGCTTTGCAGAAATCCAAAAAGTCAGCGAGATATTCTTTGTTGTAACTGCTGATACTCGGCCCGCCAATCATAGCTGACGGCCCCAATTCTTCCCGCAAAATTTTGTAAGCCCTTTTGTAAGTTTCAAAGAATTGTTCTTGGCTTCCCTTCCAAAACGGATTTTTTAAATCGGGTTCGTTCCAGATATCCCAAATAATTTTCTTGCCTTTATTTTGCTGGGCTAACTGTCGGATGAAGGCTTCCCACGCGGGGTAATTTTGATAGGGCCAGCCTTTGGGATTGCTACCGTAGCCCCACAAGTCGCTGACTACCAGTTGAAACTCAGCTCCGTTGGCGATGACGCGATCGTAAATATCGAGTCTCCCGACCCGCCAAAGTTTCGGCTGCAAGGGTTTGATTGAGTTATCCGGCGGCTGGCTGGGGTCTATTCCGTGCAGCATACCACTCATGGAAATTGTTCCGGTGGCTGGTACTCCAAAATCTACTGTTACGTTCGATCGCAGTTGGGCAACAGTTGGTTGCTGTCCCAAATATGTTATTAACAGGACAGTTACCGCCGCTAAGCAAATTGGCAGCAGTTTATTAATAGGTTTGAACTTGAAGGTGAATTGCATATTGTATGGGGTGAGTTTTTAACTAAAACTGTTAGGGCATTTAGAAACCAATAAGGGCGGACACGGGGGCTTCGACGTGAAAGTTGGGCGAACCGCACCGCCCTTACATAAATCGGATATATCGGTGTTATTCTTTTGATGTTAAGAATGCCATTCCGATGCGAAATCGCATTCTGTCATCCAAAGTCCTAACCAACAGACAAGGCAACTTCAAAACCCTGTATTGATTCTATCAATTGTTGCCACGCTTCGGAATGAATTAGCGAGTAAGTATCGAGTTTAACCCCTTTTTGTGAAGAGAACACAGCAAAACTTGCGATCCAGCTCAAGATGGTTTCGGTTGTCAACAGTGGCGTACATTTCCAAGATGACTGCAAATTCTCTACCATCCCGGGCACATCCCCGCGTTCGCAAGCTTCCCATGCCTTCCATACTAAATAGTAGTAATTGAGCATACTGTCAACTTGCAGGATCTGCTTTTGGACTTTGGGGGCGATAGATGATTTTTCTTGTTGATTGCTGCTAGCGGATAAGGCTTGTTCGATAACCTCTGCGTATTCCAAAAGCATCCGTTCTTCTTTGAATAATTCTTCAGCCCGCAGTTTGCAAGCTTGTCCTGCCAGCCTCCGCAATTCGGGATTTTCCGCCCATAGTTCTACTGTTGTAGCTAAGTCTTGTGCTGTTTTTTGCGGGTCAATTTTAGGATCGGCTATCAACTTTCCAGTATCTCCCAACTCTTCGGGAATGCCGCTGACTGCTGTGGCAATTACGGGTAATCCTTTCGCCATTGCTTCCATCACTGCTAGCGGCATTCCCTCTGCTTCGGAAGATAAAATAAAGATGTCGCTGGCGTCTAACCAATCGGCAATATCCCATCGCTGACCTAGGAATTTAACCTGTTCGGTGACTCCTAATTGGCTCGCAGTTGCTCTCAATTCAGACTCCATATCGTCGTGAGTGGTAGAACCGGGACCTGCCCACACAAAGTATAGCTGCGGCCAAACTGGACGATTTTTCAGTTGGGCGATCGCCTGCAATTGATACTGATATCCTTTAATTGGAGTCAGTCTCGCCGCCGTGAAACAAACGACAGCTTCTTCGGGGATTCCTTCTTCTTGGCGCAGGCGTTGGCGGGTTGAAAGATTTGGGGGTTCAAAATAACTGTTCGGCCTGCCATAATAAATAACTTTCCCTCGTTTTAGAGGCACTTTAAAAATTCGTTTGAACAAGTTGAAATTTTCCTGTGAAACTGCTACTACTGCTTTGGCTAAATCGTACTGATAGGAGACTGCATCAAAATAGGGAATTTGATCGCCCCGATCGAAAGTTTCATAATTGCGACCAATATAACCGAGAGTAACTATGTACGGTATGTTCTGCTTAATCGCAACTTGTTTTGCCGCAAAATTGGCCATCGGTGAGCCGTCACTAAATACAATTAAATTCGGTTGAGCCTGCGCGTAAATTTTTTCAGCATCCCCTAAATTGTAAGTAACTCGCAAAAACTCTTTGATCGTGTCAAACTCCAGCCAAATATGTTCTATGCCTAACTTTTTTTGTTCGACAATTAAAGGGTTTGAAGCTTTAGTTTGAACGCTAATAACTTGGTAGCCGTCGGCTACTAATTTACACATCAGCGAGTGATTGAACTGAGCTAAACCTCCCACTCCGTGGTCTTCTGCGTACAGGAGAACGCGGGGTTTTTGCGGTTGACTAATCGAACTATGTTCAGGTTGGAATTGATAAGAATTGTTAACGGCTAATACTACGATGTCTTGCCATTCTTTTAAATTAGTTAAGGCATAAACATCAAAGATGTCTCCATTTTTTTGCGAATAATAGCTAAAATTTTCCAACCATTTAAAAACTGTTTCCGTACCTCTAAAAGGAGTGTAATGAAGAGACTTCTCCAAACACTCGACCATCTCTGCCAAACATCCATCGCGGTACATCCGCCACGCTATCCATACTAAACACTTGTAACGTTCCTCGCGTTTCAAGTCGCGGATGTGCTGAGGTAAGTCTAGCCGCGCGAAAAATTGCTCCATCACAATTTCCATATTTTTCATTACTTTGGAGCCGCCGGATATGAAATTGCTGTCGTGCTGGCGGTAGCAGGTTAATATCTCTTCTAACCAAACTGACTTGCCGCCTTTTAAAGCTAAACGTAAGACAAAATCTAAATCTTCAAGTGGCGCAAAACGAGGTTCAAAACCCCCCAAGCGTTCCCACCACTCTCGCCGCAGCATCATGGCGCTGGGACGCACTGATTTGTTCAAAACTAAGGTTTCTAAATCTAACTTGGGTGCTTCTTCCCAAGGCATTACTCCATAGATGCTTTCGTCCTTTTTATCAACTATAAGCCAACCTGTCTGCACCAAATCTAATCTGGGGTCAGCGTCAAAGCGAGCAATTTGTTTTTCTAGTTTTTCGGCTAGGAAGAAGTCGGCGCTGTCGAGAAAAGCTAAAAATTCGCCTTTGGCTAGTTCGCAGCCGCGATTCCGAGCTATTGCTGAGCCTTGATTTTCTTGATAAACGTACTGAATTACATCGCAGTAAGGCTCTAAAATTTGGCGAGTGTTGTCGGTAGAGCCGTCATCTACGACAATAATTTCCCAGCCTGGGTAAGTTTGGTCGATCGCACTTTCTACGGCTCTAACAATGTAGCGTTCGCAGTTGTATGTCGGGATAATTACGCTGACTCGTAATGCTTTTTTGGGAAGTATGTTAGACATTAACTGTTGCCATTCTGGTAAGTTTCTTAAAGATTGCATAGTTAGGGGAAATCCGTAAGCTTTAGCAATAGCACCCAGACGATTTATCCAATCTATTACGGTTTTTATAGCAGAGTAAGGAGTATAAGGGAAAGATTTTTGGTAATACTCAACCGCTGCCACCGGATAGCCAGTATAGTACAAGTGCCATGCCATCCATGTCAGTGCTTCGTAGAAAGCAGGATTTTCTAACTCGCGGATGTGCTGTGGCAAATCGGGTTGGCTGAATAAATTCTGTTTTAATTTAATAAACAGATTTGCTTGTTTGAGAGATTTTTGAATTGACACATTTTTGTCATGCTGGCGATAACAGACTGTGATTTGTGGTAGCCAAGCAGCTTCGCAGCCTAAGAGAGCTAAACGTAATATTAAATCCGCATCATCTACAGAATCAAACTCAGAGTTAAATCCCCCTACAAGTTCTAGCCACTTTCGTGAAAACATCATAGCGCTGGGAAGTACGGGCATCTGTACTATCCATGCTTCCAAGTCTAATTTGGGTAAATATTCCCAACATTTGATATCAGAAATTGTCTTTCCTTGCTCGTTAACTAAACGCCAGCCGCTATTGACAATTCCTAATGAATCTGAGGAGCGAAACAGCGCTACTTGTGCTGCCAACTTATCTGGCAAAAAGAAGTCATCTTGATCTAAAAAAGCAATTAATTCACCTTGGGATTCCTGAATTCCTCGGTTGCGAGCGGCTGCTACTCCTTGATTTTCTTGATAAAAGTAGCGAATTCTGTCCGTATAAGGCTGCAATACTTGATGGGTGCGATCGCTAGAACCGTCGTCTACAACGATAATTTCCCAGTTTGTATAGGTTTGACTCAAAACGCTTTCTACAGCTTGTGCGATGTAGCGATCGCCATTATATGCAGGTATAATTACGCTGACTTGCGGTATCGAATTTGCCATTGACATGAGTTTGCTAGATGATAACGAAGGGTTGGGGAACCTAACACGGATTTAAACGCGGATACACAGATTTTTAATCGCTGTTGGGCTAGCAAAATACAATTGTACTGATATTTGCAGATCTACTGCTGACATCAACCTCAATTGAAAATTTCAATCTGGTGTTTTTAGGATAGACAAAATACAGGTTCAAAACCCTGTATGCCCTCGACTAAGTGTTTCCATTCTGCTGAGTTAGTCAGAGAATATGTATCCAATCGATGCCCTTTTAATGACGAAAAATTTCCAAAACATTCTACCCAGTTAAGCAGCGTTTCTGTACTCAAAAAAGGCGTACACTTTAAAGATTCTTGAAGCCACTGCTGCATCCCGATGAGATCTTCTTGGCAGTAAGCGTGCCACGCCTTCCACACTAAAAAGTTGTAGCGCACCCGGCTTTCTACCTTCGCCATCCACCCCTGCACCTGTTGTTGAGTAACAAATTGATCTGTTTCGAGATCGTCGGAAAGTAAAGCTTTTTCGATCGCCTCAACAGACTGTGCGAGCATCCGCTCCTCTTTGAACATTTTCTCGGCTCGCTGCTTGCAAGCTTTGCCAATTTGGCTGCGCAATTCTGGATTTATCGCCCAAGCTTCTACAGTTTCCGCCAATTCCCTCGCTGTTCCCTCCGGATCGGTATTCGGATCGGGCAACAACTTCCCAGTATCGCCGAGCCCTTCTGGAATGCCGCCCGCTGCCGAAGCAACTACGGGCAATCCTTTAGCCATCGCTTCCATGACTGAAAAAGAAGGTGCTGCATCGCCGAGAGATGTCAAAATGAATATGTCGCTAGCATCCAGTAAATCTAAGATATCCCAGCGCTGTCCGATCAATTTCACGCGATCGCTCACTCCTAACTCTCTAATAGCTTCCCTCAATTCTCTTTCTACATCGCAATAGCTTCCCTCACCATTCCCTGCCCATACAAAATACAGTTTAGACCACACCGGAGATTGTTTCAACTGCTTGATTGCTTCGATCTGATATTGATGCCCTTTAACCGGTGCCAATCGAGCAGATGTGAAACAGACAATGGCATCTTCAGGAATTTCTAACTCTTGCCGCAGGCGTTGGCGAGCCGAAGCATTAGGAGGTGCAAAATATTCAGGAGAGCGCCCCAAGTAAATCACTTGCCCCTTATCTTTGGGTAAATCAAAGTCATCGCACAATAAATTCAAATGTTCTTGTGCGCCAACAATCACCGCTCTAGCTTGCAGGCACTGATACAGCACTCCCTCTCGATAAGGCACTACATCCCCGTAGGCAAAATTTGCGTGAGCTGGCATAACTAACCCGATTACCATCATGTATGGTATTCCCATCTGAATAACTACCTGTTTAGCTGCAAAATTGGAATAGGGCCAGCCATCGCTAAAAATAATCAGATCGGGTTTATTAGTAGAAAAAATCTCTTGTGCATCCTCAGTATTTCTTAACACCCGCGCTAAATCTCTATGGCTGCTAAAATCCAGCCACAAGTGCTCTATACCTAACTCTCGTTCTCGTTCAACCAACGGGCTAGAATGTTTAGTTTGCACGCAAGTGACTTGATAGCCCAACAAGGCTAACTGACAGAGAATGGCATGGTTGTACTGCGCTAATCCTCCCACGCCCGGATCGTCGGCGTTGTAGAGTAAAATGTGCGATTTCCTACGGGATAGCTTCGCTTCACGTGCTTTGGGAGGTGTGAAAACAGCACTCTCTTGGGATTGGGGCTGATGCGTCATAACCCCCAAAATTATATCTTGCCATTCCCCTAACTGACTCAGTGAATAAGCATCAAAATTGTCACCGTATTCTTCAGAAACGCTCTGAAAAGTTTGCAGCCAATTTAACACAGTTTCCGTGGGCGAAAAAGGGGTATATTGCAATGACTTTTCCAAACATTCCGCCATCTCTGCTAGATGACCGCCGCGATACATCCGCCATGCCATCCACACCAAGCATTGATAGCGTTCCTGGTTTTTTAACTGGCGGATTGAGTGAGGCACATCAGGTCTAGCAAAGAATTTTTCCATCAGAATTTCTGTATTCTTCATTAGCGGAAAACCGCTTGACATGAGATTGGTATCGTGCTGGCGATAACAGGTAAGTATCTCTTCTAACCAAACTGCTTTGCACCCCTTTAAAGCTAAACGCAAGGCAAAGTCTAAATCTTCGGTCGGCGGAAGCTGAGAATCGAAACCACCCAATTTTTCCCACCACTTTCGGCGCAGCATCATCGCACTCGGTCGCACGCATTTATATATAATAAAGCTTTTTAAATCTAATTTTTGTGATTGCTGCCAAGGCTTGACAGCAGAAATCTCTCGCCCGGTTTCATCGACCATGAACCAACCTGTTTGCACCATATCTAATGCCGGATCGGCCTCAAAGCAAGCTATCTGTTTCTCTAGTTTTTCTGGTAGGAAATAGTCATCAGCATCTAAAAAAGCTAAAAACTCGCCTTTGGCTAGCTGGCAAGCTCGATTGCGAGCTATTGCTGCTCCTTGATTTTCCTGATAAATGTAGCGAATTCTGTCAATATAAGGCTGCAATACTTGATGCGTCTCATCTTGAGAACCGTCGTTTACAACGATAATTTCCAAATTAGTAAAAGTTTGACCCAGCGCGCTTTCCACCGCTTGCACGATGTAGCGATCGCTATTATATGCAGGTATAATTACGCTGATTAGCGGTGTTCGATTGAATGTTGACATTATTGAGCTCGCTGTTAACCTTACTGTCTAGTTTATATTAATGTCGCTGACATTTAGCACTATTTGCCGTTCGGCAGATGTATTTACTTGAATTTGAACTTTGACAAGTTGTACCATACAATCATACATGGAATTATTACTCAACAGGAACGTAAGAAGTGAATTCAGAAACAGCAGCGGTTGATTATCAACAACAGGCAGAAATATATTTAGCTTTAGGGAAGTTGGATGAGGCGATCGCACTTTGCCAGCAAGTTTTGGCATCTCACCCCAATTCCGCCGAGACTTGCAAGACCTTGGGGAAGGCGCTGCAAGCTCAGGGTAAACTAGAAGACGCAAGGTATTGGTATAAAGTTGCGATCGCCCTGCAACCAGATTTTGCCGAAGTTTTTGCTAACCTCGGCACTCTCTGCGCTACATTGGAACAGTGGCAAGAGGCGATCGTCTGTTACCAAAAAGCCATCTCCCTCCAACCGGACTTTGCAGGATTTTACCGAAATTTGAGCCGGATATTTACCAAAGTCGGTCAAGCTGAAGAAGCAGCAGACTGTTGGTATCAAGCACTCATGGTGGAACCGATAGAAATAGCCGAAGAATACCTCGATTTAGGCAATACTTTATTGGCGCAAAATAAGCCAGAAAAAGCGCGGACTTGTTACCACCGCACGATTTATTTAAACCCTAGTTTTTGCGAAGCTTACTGCCAATTAGCCGAAGCTGCTAGCGAGCTAAAAGAGTGGGACGAAGCGATTATTCATTACCGCAAAGCTATTCAACTCCAGCCGGATATTTCGGAGTTTCATTACAAATTAGGCAATGTTTTGCAAGCCAAGGAACTCTGGCGCGAAGCGGAGGCTGCCTACCGGGAAAGTATTGAGTTAAATCCCAATTCTTTTTGGTCTTACTACAATTTAGGTAGTGTGCTGCTCAAGCTAGCCCAATGGCAAGAAGCCATCGTTGCGTACCGCACGGCTGTTGAAATTAACCCGGATTTTTCTTGGTCTTACTACAGCATCGGGGAAGCTTGCGGTCAATTAAAAAAATGGTCGGAATCCGCCGCTGCTTACCAGCAAGCAATTGACTTAGACCCTAATTCTTCGGGAGCATTCCATAAGTTGGGAGATGCTTTTTTTCAATTACAAAAATGGTCGGAAGCTGCGGTGGCATACCAAAGGGCGATCGCAATTGATTCAGATTTTTTTTGGTCTCATTATAATTTAGCTTTAACTTTAGTTAAACTTCAGGATTGGTTGCCAGCAATCAGCGCCTACCAGCGGGCGATCGAACTCAATCCAAACTTTTCTTGGACTTACCACAATTTAGGAGAAGCGCTGTTAAAAACCCAGCAGTGGAAAGCAGCGTCTGTCGCCTACAAGCGCGCGATTGAACTAAACCCCAATCTTTCTTGGTCTTATTACAATTTAGGCGAGGCTTTGACTGAGCTGCACGAGTGGAACGAGGCTGTCTCCGCTTACCTTTGTGCGCTACAAATTGAGCCTGAGTTCCCCAAAATTTACACCAAGTTAGGCGATGCTCTCATCAAAAGAACTCCGGCAGATTTAGACGCAGCAAGCAGCTACTATCACCACGAATTGCAACCGCTGCACGCTCCTGAATTTTACTGCAAAATAGCTCAAAAGTTTGCCGAGAGCGATCGGCTTGACGCAGCGACAGTTTTGTACTTGATGGCCTTAGAAATTCGGCCAAAAGATCCCGCAATATCTGGTAAATTAGCGGAACTTTTAGAGATAAAGCATCAAAGTGGCGATCGCAGTCTATTATTAGAGTTAGAGGCTAATGATATTCGCGATCGCTACATTGCCCGAGTCGCCAAAGGCAAGACTTTTGCAGAAGTCGGCGGCTTGTGGGGAACTGTCAACGAAAAAGTATCTGTAGCTAGCAAATACGGTGCAGTTTCTCTGACAATGATTGATGCCATGCCGGCATCCATCCACTGGTGGCAAGATTTTCACGATCGGATGACAAGTTTAAATATTGTTAATTATAATTGTATCAATCGAGATATAACTCAGATTCAACTTGCAGAAATTGGCGAGCCTTACGATGTAGTTCACTGTGCAGGAGTTTTGTACCATCACCCTCATCCTTTGCAACTTTTAACGAGTTTGCATCAAATAACAGGGGAGTATTTAATCTTAACTTCAGCTATTACTCAAGAAATTATAGAAAACGAGCGGGGACGCTACGAAATTCCAGCTTCTGGAGTAATATTCATTCCCGCTGTAGGCGAAGCAGAACGAGCTATCTTAACAGCTTACTGGCAGCAGCACACCGACGGTGCACCCATTTTAGGATTAATTCAGAAAGCAGTTTTTGAGATCAACGACTTTGGCCCGTGGTGGTGGCTGCCTACAGCTTCTGCTTTAGAATCTATGTGCAAAGTCGCGGGATTTAAAGTTTTAGATAAAGGATGGACTTGGAACAATAATGCTCTGACTCTGCTGCTGGGGATTTGAGGATTGGTAAACAAACAATAACAAGACTTGCTTGTACACAAACGGTTAAACACCCGATTTATGAGCCGATTACTCGTTTTGTTTCCCCAATATTCTTACTATCAACCGGGTGTTTTCCGTAAGTCCTAAATAACATAGCTGCAAACATATTTTGTGAATAAAACAGGATCAGGGAAATAATCAATGAAGAATCAGCAACCAAGGACGCCGTTAGGAAACATTTTAGTAGTAGACGATACAGCAGAAAACCTGCGTCTGTTGTCTACGATGTTGAATCAGAGAGGATACACCCCCCGCTGCGTGATTAACGGAAAAATGGCTCTGAGAGCCTGCAATTCTAATCCACCAGATTTGATTTTGCTCGACATAATGATGCCGGAAATGAACGGCTACGAAGTCTGTCAGCACTTGAAATTAGAACCGAAAACTCGCGAAATTCCGGTAATTTTTATCAGCGCTAAAGATGAAGTATTTGACAAAGTAAACGCATTTGCTGTGGGAGCTGTTGACTATATCAGCAAGCCATTTCAGTTTGAAGAAGTGCTCGCCCGCATCGAAAGTCACCTCAGCCTGCGGAATTTACAAAAGCAGCTAAAAGAACAAAATGTGCTGCTTCAAGAAGAAATCATTAGCCGCTTAGCTGTTGAAAAAACTATTCACGAAAAAAACCAAATCCTGCAACAAGAAATCAGCACCCGTCGCGCCGTTGAACAAACCCTGCAAGAGCAAAATTTGCTCCTCCAACAAGAGATATCGAACCGCCAGCACGCCGAATCGGCTCTCTTAAAATCTAACCAAGAATTGGCGCGTTCAAATGCCGAACTAGAACAATTTGCTTATGTGGCTTCTCACGACTTGCAAGCGCCTTTAGCAACCATTGCCAGTTACGCTCAACTTTTAGAAAAACGCTACAAAAACCAACTCGACAGCCAAGCTAGTAAGTTTATCGGCAATATCGTTCAAGGCTGCACGAGAATGCAAACTTTAATTGACGATTTGCTCGAATATTCGCGAGTTGGCCGGAGTCAGAAACCTTTTCAACTGACAAATTGCAATCACGCAGTCGAGCAAGCACTCGCAAACCTGCAAGGGGCGATCCGCCAGACTCAAGCAGTTGTAACCTACAATGAATTACCAGCGGTAATGGGGGATATTTCTCAGCTCGTACAGCTTTTTCAAAATTTAGTCAGCAATGCGATTAAATATCGCCACGATGCACCGCCTGTGGTTCATATTACGGCTTGCAAACAGGAGAAAGACTGGTTATTTTCTGTCTCGGATAATGGAATTGGGATTGCGACGCAGCATCAAGAACGCATCTTTCAAATTTTCCAGCGCTTGCACACTCAAAGAGAATATTCTGGAACAGGTATTGGTTTAGCAATTTGTCAAAAGATTGTGGAACGTCACGGCGGATGTATTTGGGTGGATTCGGAACCGGATAGAGGTTCAACTTTTCACTTTACTCTCGCTTAATCGAGACATCCTTTCTGCAAGAGGTAGAAGCTAGAAGGCAGCGGAAGCTGAATTAAATCCTATATTTAAAGGCAGAAGCTAGAAAGTAAAAGGTAAAATTTAATACTATTTTATATTTGAGATTAAAGAATTAAATAATTGGGAATGATTGTGACTATCTGTGTTGGGATGTTACCTACAGGTGCATTCTTTTTTTGTTTAAGTGGTATAAATGGCAAGTTAAAATAAAAAATGTTTCGCGTTGACAGTCGAGTTAGTGCGTGATATAATTATAAGTATTAAACACAATTTTTCTTGCTAGCGCTCACACCGCTAAATGACCGCAGATGTATATGTAGGTGCAATTAAATCATTGCCCCGGAAATAAAAGATAAAACCCAAGTTAGTTTTACATTTTTATTGATTAATAACTATTATGAAAGCAGTTTTTAACTTAGCTGTGGCTCCTGTCTGCTTAAAAGTTCTGTTAGTAGAAGACCACCCTCAGGAAGCTGAGCTTATTGAAGATTTGCTGTCGGAAATTGGTGGCGTGCAGCGTATACTACTGACGAAAGTAGAGCGCCTCAGCGAAGCGCAGCAGCGATTGAATCAAGAAACTTTTGACATAATTTTATTAGACCTTTCACTGCCAGACAGTATCGGAATCGAGACGGTGGCTCGGGTACAAGAGTACGGGCTAAATGTGCCGATCGTAGTTCTGACCGCCCAAAACGACGAAGAGCTTGCCCTGCGGTTGATTTCGGTCGGGGTACAGGATTATTTAGTCAAAAGAAAAATTGACAGCGAACTGTTAATTCGATCGATCCGTTACGCCATAGAACGCCAGAACAGTCAAGATGCTTTGCGAAAGAGCGAAGAAAAATATCGATCGGTGGTGGAAAATTCCCTGATCGGAATTGCCATCATCGCTCCAATTATTGACCGCGAAATCTCTCAAAATTGCAACTGGATAGAAGTTAACGATGCGCTGTGCAATTTGCTGGGCTACGAGCGCGACGAACTCGTGCAAAAGAATTGGCTGGAGTTGACTCATCCAGAGGATTTAGATGCCAATTTGGAAAAAATTTCTCAGATGTTAGCAGGTACGATCGACGGTTACATCTTAGACAAAAGGTGGCTCAAAAAAGACGGCGAAATAGTTCACACGCGAGTTTCCCTGCGCTGCATCCGCCGCCAGGACGGGTCGATAGACCGGATGATCGAAGTAGTGTTGGACGTGAGCGATCGCTACCGCTACGAAGCCAAAATGAAAGCGTCAGAAGAATTTTTAAACCACACCATAAATGCTACGCCAGACCCAATTTTTGTCAAAGACGAGCAACACCGCTGGATGATATTAAATGATGCTTTTTGTCAGTTGATCGGTAAATCGCGGCAAGAACTGATCGGCAAATCAGATTATGACTTTTTCCCAAAATCAGAAGCTGATGTTTTTTGGACAAAAGATGAAGAAGTATTGAGAACGGGGGTCTGCTTGGAAACTGAAGAAAAATTCACAGACACCGCCGGGAAAGAACACATCATCTCTACCAAAAAAAGCGTTTTTAAAATAGCAGACGGCAGTAAAGTAATAGTAGGGACAATTAGAGATATTACCGAAGAGAGACGGCAGCAAAGAGCCCTGAAACAAAGCGAAGCTCGATTTCAAAAATTGGTAGCTAATATGCCAGGAATAATTTATCAATTCCGAATCTCAGCAACTGGAGAAAGGTCTTTTCCCTACGTATCTTCAAGTAGTCGCGAAATGTACGGATTAGAGCCAGAAGTAATAGAGCAAAATGCAGAAATAATTTTCAGCGGAATTCATGCAGACGATATCTTAGATTTAGAAGCATCGATCGAAGTTTCAGCCGCTACCCTGGAACCTTGGCAGCAGCAGTGGCGACATACCCTGCAATCGGGAAAAGTTAAGTGGCTGCAAGGAGCGGCGAGACCGGAAAAGCTCAATAATGAGGCAAAATCTGGGAGCGAAGGCGATATTCTCTGGGACGGTTTAGTGATGGATATCACTGAATTAAAGCAGGCACAAACAGAGCGCGATCGCTTTTTTACCATTTCCTTAGACTTGCTTTGCATTATCGGTTTCGACGGATATTTTAAACGATTAAACCCTGCTTGGTCAACGGTTTTAGGCTACAGTAGTGCTGAACTTTTTGCCAAGCCGATGATCGAATTTGTGCATCCAGACGATCGAAAAGCTACCGCAGCCGAAGGGGTAAAACTAATAGCCGGTACTTCCAGTATCTCTTTTGAAAACCGCTATCTTTGCAAAGATGGTTCTTACAAATGCCTGCTGTGGACGTCATCGCCATTTAGTGAAGAAGGTTTAATCTACTCAGTCGGTCACGACATTACCTATCGCAAACAAGCCGAGTCCAAACTCCAGCGACAAGCAGTAGCAATGGCCGCTGCTTATGACGGTATCGCCATTTTTAATAATAATAAAGAATGTATTTATTCAAACGACGCTTATCTAAAAATGTACGGCTTGGCTAGCACTAGCCAACTGTATGGGAAGAAATGGAAAATGCTCTACAGCAAAGCAGAAAATATATTTTTTGAACTACAAATAATGCCGATGCTCCTGCAAAAAGGGTACTGCAATATAGAAGCGAGCGGCCAGCGCCGCGACGGTACTAAGTTCCCTCAAGAATTGTCGCTGACAATGCTTGCAGGCGGCGAGATAATTTCGATAGTCCGCGATATCACTAATAGAAAGCAGGTAGAATCAGCACTGCGAGCTAGCCAGCGCCGCTACCAAACTTTAGCAGAAGCATCGCCAGTTTGTATATTCCACACCGACCCCTCGGGAAATTGCCTTTATGTCAATCAGCGGTGGAGTGAAATCACGGGATTAAACGCAGAATTAGCAGCAGAAACTGGCTGGATGGATGCCATATATTCCGATGATACGGAGCGGGTAAAAAATGAATGGTATCGAGCAATTATTGAGAAATTTCCTTTTAAATCCGAATACCGCTTTCAGCGTCCAGACGGTCGGGTAATCTGGGTGATCGGTCAGGCAATTGCCGAAATCGGAGACAAGCAGGAAATTAAAGGCTATATCGGCACTATTACTGATATTACCGATCGCAAACAAGCAGAATTAGATTTGCTGCGAGTTACTCAAGCCGTAGAAAGTACCAGCGACGCGATCGGCATTGCTGACTTGACAGGGCGATCGATCTACCACAATCAAGCCTTTGTTCAGCGGTACGGCTACACAGCAGAAGAACTGAACACAGCAGGCGGAGCAACGGCACTTTACCCCCGAAGTCAAGTGCTGGTAGAAATGTTTAAAACAGTCCGTAAAGGCAAATCTTGGCAAGGCGAACTCCAAATCAAAACTAAAAGCAACGAAGTGGTAACGACTTTATTTCGTGCCGACTGCATTAAAGATGAAACTGGCAATTTAATCGGGCTAGTGGGAGTAATTACCGACATCACCGATCGCAAACAAGCTGAGATGGCGCTGCTGCACCAATTAAGGCGAGAACGGCTGGTAGTTGCCATGCTCGATCGCATTCGCTCCTCCCTCAATTTAGAAGAAGTCCTGACAAGTGCTGTCGAACAAGTGCGGCAATTTTTGCAAACAGACCGCACAGTTATTTACCGTTTTAATCCCGACTGGAGCGGCTTTGTCGTTGTGGAATCCGTGGCAAAAGATAGAATTTCGCTGCTAAACTTTAACAATATTGATGGCTGTTTTAAAGAGAAATTTGTTGATATTTATCAGCAAGGCTGTATTAGATCTATGGAAGATATTTACCGGGAAAATTTGACGGAATGCCACATGAAGTTTCTCGAAGGATTTGAAGTAAAAGCTAACTTAATAGTGCCGATTTTAAAAGCACGAGAAAGCATTTCCCAAGCCCAACCTACCGCCGAAAATCAGCTCTGGGGACTGCTGATCGCCCAGGATTGCAGAGGCCCTCGTCCCTGGGATGCCTCAGAAATAGAATCCCTCCGGCAATTGTGCGTGCAATTGGCGATCGCGATCCAGCAATCGACGCTATTTGAACAAGCACAAACCGAAATTGCCGATCGCAAACTTGCAGAATCGGCCCTCCAACAAGCCAAAGAAGCCGCAGAAAGCGCCAACCGTGCCAAAAGCGAATTTCTAGCCAACATGAGCCACGAACTTCGCACGCCTTTAAACGGCGTTTTAGGTTACGCTCAAATCTTGAAAACCGACAAAGACTTAAGCTCAGATCAGCAAGAAAGTCTCAGCAATATTCAACAGTGCGGTCAACACCTGCTGATGTTAATCGATGATGTTTTAGACCTTTCCAAAATCGAAGCTAGAAAAATGGAACTCTACCCGGAAGAGTTAAATTTTCAAAAATTCACGAAAAACATTGCCGATCTCTTTCAGATGCGGGCATCGCAAAAACAAATTTCCTTCAATTACGAACAAGTATCTCCCCTGCCTAGCTCCGTCCGTGTCGATCAAAAAAGATTGCGCCAAATCCTCATAAATTTACTCAGCAATGCCGTTAAGTTTACTAACAGCGGCGGTGTGACTTTTAAAGTCGGCTATGTCGGCACAGGAGCCTGGAGTCGAGGGCAAGGCGAAAATTATGAATTATCGATTTTGAGTTCGGAACTGAAAGAAAATTATATGCGCTTCGCCCACAATGCGATCGCAGCCAAACACGCTTTAAAAATCCGCTTTCAAGTCGAGGATACCGGTACTGGAATAGACCGAAGCAAGTTAGAAGAAATATTTTTGCCCTTCCACCAAGTAGGAGGCAATACCTTTGTTGAAGGTACGGGTCTCGGACTCTCGATCAGCCAGAAATTAGCGAAACTAATGGGTAGCGAAATTCGCGTCAACAGCACTTTGGGAAAAGGCAGCACTTTTTGGATAGATTTAGAGTTGCCCGCAGCTAAACGGTACTTGGAGGTGTCTCCTTTACGGGAAAAACGCTGGGTTGTGGGTTTTTTCGGCAACAAGCGGAAAGTGCTAATCGCGGACGACAATCAACTAAATCGCAATTTATTGTGCAGGCTACTGGGGCGTTTGGGATTTGAAGTTTTAGAGGTCGAAAACGGTCACGAATGCCTCTGTAAATTAGTTGAATTTCAACCGGATGTGATTTTTATGGACTTGGGAATGCCTGTAATAGATGGGTTAGAAACTGCAAGGAGACTGCGGCAGTTGCCAGAATTAAAAGATGTCGTGTTAATCGCTATGTCAGCTAGCGTTTTCGAGGCGACACAGCAAGAGAGCATCCTCGCAGGGTGCAATGATTTTCTTCCCAAGCCGATCGAAGCAAATCACTTTTTGGAACAGTTACGGGTGCACTTGGGACTAGAATGGATTTACGAAAAATCTTCGGAAAGCAAAAAACGTAAAACTCCCAGTTTGTCACCAGCATCTGATTTGCCTGCTTATTCTTCTCTGTTACCTGCGGCTTCTGAGTCGGTAGCAAAAATTTTGAAACTCGCAGCTATGGGCGACATTGAAGAAATTTTTGAGGAGAGTGCTAAGCTGGAAAGTTTAGACCCAAAATTAGTGCCGTTTGTCTCGAAGCTGCGCCAACTTGCTAAGGGATTTCAGCTCAAACAAATTCGGAATATTTTAAAGCAATATATCGAGGGAAAAGAGTAGGACTATCACGGTTTAGAGCTTGCCTTTAACAGATAAGCTGTTGGGCATCTAAATTGTATTTTTGGGCGGGCGGGACACCCCACAAGAATGTCATCAAACTTGACTGTAAAATTTAGATGCGCCTGGGCTGGATCTAGATGCGCAGCAGCTTACCGCTGCGTTATTTAGGCGGAGATAGAGCAATTGTCGATCGGGCAATTAATTGTCAGTGCAGGCGATCGTAAGTCCCAACATTAAACAAGTTGTTTTGCCGCTTCAGAAGTTGCCCTCTTAGAGTCCGAGCAACTGCTGTTAAATGCCAGATATATTTGGGTACAGCAGAGATTTTGAGCAGCGGCGGATCGGGTTCGATATTACCGTGTTTTGTACTATTTTAAACAACAAATTTCTGGTAAACTAAAGTGTAAAGTTGCCTTTCATCCCTAGACTGAAGTCCCAGGGTTTTCAGGCTATTTTTTGACAATAGAGTTTTTGAGAGAGTTGGGATTGAAATTACTTTGCCTCAGTAACGGCCACGGAGAAGACGCGATCGCCCTTCGCATCTTGTGGGAACTGCAACAGCACCCGCATCCCCCAGAATTAGCCGTGTTTCCGCTAGTGGGCGAAGGGCAAGCTTTCGCTCAACTAGAAAACGCCCGCATCATCGGCCCGGTGCAGCGGATGCCTTCGGGCGGCTTTATTTACATGGACGGAAGGGAATTTTTGCGCGATGTCAAAGGCGGTCTGATTCAGTTGACCGTAGCTCAGTTTAAAGCCATCCGCGCTTGGGTGCGGACGCAACAACAGTCTGGGAATCAAGACGGCGTTATTTTAGCCTGCGGGGATATTGTACCGCTGCTGTTTGCTTGGCTCAGCGGCGCGCCCTATGCCTTTGTCGGTACGGCAAAGTCCGAGTATTATTTGCGCGACGAGGACGGGCCTTTGGGCCGCAAATCCCGCGCCTTTGCTGGGTGGGGTTGGTCGCCGCGCTCGGTTTATTTGCCTTGGGAGCGCTGGTTGATGACTCGATCGCGCTGTCGGGCTGTTTTTGCCAGGGACGCGCTAACCGCCGAGACTTTACAAAAGCTGGGAATTCCGGCTTACAATCTCGGAAACCCAATGATGGACGGACTCGAACCGGAAAATCCAGCCGGTTTTTACGGCCCTGACGCAGAGTTTCGGGAAATGGAGCGATCGCTCGTCATCACCTTACTCCCCGGTTCTAGAGCGCCGGAAGCCTATGCTAATTGGCTGCTAATAGTAGAGGCTGTGGCCGGAATTTTGTCGCTGTTTGCCGATCGCAAATTGTTATTTTTTGGAGCCATTTCCCCTGAGTTAAATCTAGAAGCTTTGCGACCGAGTTTAGAATTTTTCGGCTGGCGACAAGACGGCGAAATTAGAACGCAGCGGCGAGAAGGAAGTATTTTGCGACCTCCTGTTTCTAGCGCTCAAGAAATTCATAAAGAATCTCCTAATTTGCTATTGCCCTTGACATTTGTGCAGAGAAACGCCACGATGATTTTAACTCAACAAAGTTTTAACGATTGTTTGTACGAAGCCGATTTAGCAATAGCAATGGCCGGAACGGCTACAGAACAATTTGTAGGTTTAGGAAAACCCGCGATCGCCATTCCCGGAAACGGCCCGCAATTTACTCCCGCTTTTGCAGAAGCTCAAAGTCGCCTGTTAGGCCCGTCATTAATTTTAGTCAAACATCCCGCCGAAGTTGCCGCTGCCGTCCAGTCTTTGCTCCGCGACCCCGACAGGTTACAGCTAATCGCAGAAAATGGCTGGCGCCGCATGGGAGAACCCGGTGCAGCAGCCAGAATTGCCGAGTGTTTAATTCAGCGGTTCGGCGGTGAATCCAACAATTCTCAATTGCCTCCAATACACTAGGGACACAACATTAGTTATGGCCCTACCCAATATCTTTAATTCTACTTTCTTTAAAAAAAATCTCGTTCGCTAACTAATATCGTTTCCGGTAGCATCGGAATTATTAGCCAAAATTAGGACACGGCAGTGCCGTGTCCCTACAATATTATTTTCGGTAGGGACACGGCACTGCCGTGTCCTCTATATCATTCCTACAAATAGAGTGTGCATCTAATCCTGGACTCGCAACCAATACACCACTCCCAGAAAAAATTTAATTCGCCGTTTTTTCCGAAGATTTCACCCAGAAATTAGCTTGAGGAATTTTAAAATCCGACTTAACCAAAACTCCCGGTTCTCGCTGCACCGGCAGCACATCTAAAGTATCCGTTTGCGCGCAATATTTTAAATCTTCAATAACACCTAAACCGAGGAGGCGCTGGCCGTGACTGGCTCTTTCCAACAATTCGTGCAACCTATCTTGCCAGTGCAGGTAAAGAGCAATAGCAGCAAATACTTCATCGTTACCAGCAAAATCGCTCGCAGGAATACCGCTTTCTGCCAGGAGACTTTGGGCGATCGCACCAGCACAAACCGTATCTTCCAACGAATAACTCCCTTCCCAACCCGAACCCACAATCCAAATAGTTTCCGGCTGTTTATTTAACAAAAACTGCACCACAGATTTGCGGTTAATCAAAGCCGCCGTTAACACAGTTGCAGCAGCTTGCACTCGCTGCAGAGCCCGAGTACCGTTAGTTGTGCTGATAAAAATTCGCTTCCCAGCCACCTTTTCTGGCGTGCAGTCGAAGGGGGAATTCCCCATGTCAAATCCGTCAACTTTGCCGCCGCCGCGCTCTCCAGCGCGAATCCGCTTGTCTGCGGGCCATTTTTCGCTCTCGGCCATTAGCTTATCTAAGTCGCTGAAAACTTGGACAGCTTCCGCCCCATTATTCAGGGCCGTTGCCATTGTCGTAGTCGCCCGCAGCACATCAACTGCGATCGCGCAAGCCGGCATTTTGTCGGCTGGCGTAAGTTCCGGGGTATGGTAAATAAAAAGCTTCACTGTTGGGCTACCTGCGATAAATCCTCATCAGCAATAATAATGGAAAGTGGATAATAGAAAATAGAGTCGAGTCCTCAAAAGCAGAAAATATGTCAAAACAGCTAAATTCAAACCCCGCTCAGGCCGCCATTACCGCACCAATTGGACTCCTGGCAGGTTTCACCTATCCTTTGCGAGCTTTCACGCTGATTTTGCAAACTCCCAAGCTGTGGACTTATGTATTAGTTCCCGTGGTGCTAAATTTTATAATTGGTATCGGTCTTTATTTAAGCTTGCTATTTCCCAGTTTGGCAGGGATAGATGTTTTAGTTACCGATTTGTCCGTCCGATTTAATGCTCTAATTGCGAGTTTTCCAGCTTGGCTGAGCTTTCTCGGCGTGTTAACAGTTGCTTTCGGCTGGCTGCTGCGCGTACTCCTAGTGTCAGGACTTTTGCTGATAATTGGATTTTTGTTAGTGCAGTTTGGCGTGATTTTAGGTTCGCCTTGGTACGGCAAACTTTCCGAACAATTGGAACTTCTGCGGAACGGTCAATTGCCCGCAGAAGAACCAATGAATCTGGCGAGTAGTTTTGGGGATATTCAAAGGGCGATCGCCTTTGAACTGCGAAAACTACAAATTTTGTTGAGCGTCGGCATACCGCTGCTGCTGCTGCATTTTATCCCTGGCGTCGGCTCTATTCTTAGCAGTTTGGGTGGCGTAGCTTTGGGCGCGACTATTGTCTGTTTGGACTTTTTAGATGCACCTTTGGAGAGGCGGAGACGACCTTTTCAGGAGAAATTGAAGATAATTTGGGCGAGTTTGCCGGCCAGCGGGAGTTTTGGTGTGGTTTGTTTGGGTTTGGTGAGCATTCCCCTGTTGAATCTGTTGGCGATTCCGCTGTGCGTGACGGCGGGAACTTTGTTTTTCTGCGATCGCATTTGGCCGGCCCGCTTTGCCCCAGAAGAAACAAAGAGCGATCGAGAAACTAACATTACCAATTAAAAACTAGGAAGATGCTTCACCCTTCGGCTGCCTCTGGGAGTTAAAACCCAAAAAGGGGCTTAAAAACAGCCAACTAAGGAAGAAGAATGAAGCTGTAAATAGCTGGACAATATCGATCGCCGACAAATATCCGTCAGATAATAGTGCAATACTTCTATCTGTCAGCCCGAATATCCAAGAGAGAATCCCAAACAGCCAAATGCCTTTTTGGAGCATGGGCAAAAATGCTAAAACTTCGGAGTTTTGCTGGTTCATTGATTTAGCCCTTGTTTGCTAAGAATCTGATTAACGGGGGCACCCCAAGGGCTTAAGGATTTTTGGTGTCTCCTCGGATTCCCTTTGTTATCTATATGTTAAGAAATATTTCCCGATATGACAACGCGCCCTGGGAGGTATTTCCGCATCTATCTCAAGAGGTAGTTGCAGCCCCAACAGAGAGTGATATTTGCTACACTTTGGCAGCGACGCTAGAGATTTTGCCGATTTTTTGCGAGATAAATTGCTGGGCACGGGTAGCGGCGGGATCTCTTGGCACCGCGCCTACAAAAAAAAGCTTGTAATTTATATTGAATTATGTAATACTACAACTTGAGCAAGTCTGGTTAAAGAACGATCCTGAGGTTTGTACTGAGGACTGAAGTCCTCAAAGACCTAAAAGCCACAGGACAAACAATTTGATTATCAAAATCAACCGGACTTGATGTGAGTTCAGCGTCAATAAAATCGAACAATGCCACGCTTAAATCAGATTATTGCGATCGAAAAAGGCATCAAAAGCCGCTCCGCCCAAGAACTAGCAGAAGCTCAAAAAGCGCTCCAGAAGCCCGCTGTGCTTTCTGGAATCTCCCGCACTTACCGTCCCAAAGACGAAGAAGGCGAACAACTGCCGCCCGAGTCCAAAAAAGTTGAAGTCAAAGCCGAAGAGATTATCCGCAAAACAACTGAAGTTTTGACCAAACTCTTCGACGTAACCGCAACCAAAGATTGGACAAATTGTAGCGCTCGCGCTGACGTAACTGTAGACGGAAACGTGCTTTTGAGCCAAGTTCCCGTCAGCTATTTGCTATTCATTGAAAAGCAGTTAGCAGATTTGCAAGCATTCATCAAAAAACTTCCAGTTTTAGATGCTTCGGAGACTTGGAACTTCGATGCTTCGGCCGACTGCTGGGCAACAGAACCGGTGCAAACTCTCAAGACTTTTAAAACTCCGCGCAATCACGTTAAAGCTGAAGCTACCGAACACCATCCGGCGCAAGTCGATGTTTATTACGAAGATATTACGATCGGCTATTGGCGGACTGTCAAGTTTTCTGGAGCTTTGCCAGCGCGGCGGATCAATGAGTTGCTGCAAAGGGTGGAAATCTTGCAGCAAGCTGTTATGTTCGCTCGCGAAGAAGCTAACAATTCAGAAGTGGAGGAACAGAGAGTGGGGGATCGAATTTTTCAGTTTATTTTCCGCTAATTGCTTGCTTTTTTAATAGTTATGGTTTAAGATATAAACAGAGTACAAGTTCAATCTCAACCTTCAACTTAAACCGTACAAATGTGACAGTACAGGTTCGACTCCTGTCCCTTCTACCCAAAATAGGGGGGTAGCCCAATTGGCAGAGGCACCATTTCGTACAAATTCAACAGCAAGTTATTACTCTAAACTCAGCATTCTCCGCCGATCGCTAAAACGAATGTCAGGAAAATCACATCATCGATGTTGCTGGTTCAACTCCAGCCCCCTCTACCAAACGCAGGGGGGTAGCTCAATCGGTAGAGCGCGATGCTATTAATCTTAAATCCTTGACTTAAATGTGATAGCGTGCGCAAATGGGCGGTAAATATAAACCCAGTAGTAAGGTCAGAACTGCTGGGTTTTATGCTAATAATTGAATCAATTTGTTAAATCCGTCAGTTGTGGACATATCAAGGCCGATGATTTACTGCATCAACCCTCAATGCGAACAACGCGAAAATCCTGCTGCTGCTCAAAATTGTCAGGCTTGCGGCACGGATTTGTTAATTGCCGATCGCTACCGAATCATTAAATCAGTGCGATCGCCCAATCCCGCACGCCCCACTGACATCTTTGAAGTTGAAGATTTGGGAACAGGGGAAAACGAATGGGGGACTGTAAAAGTTTTAAAAGTCTTGAAACACACCCACAATCCCGATTTACTTCGCTTGTTCCAGCAAGAAGCGCGAGCCTTGATTTGGCTGGCCGGAAAAGGCCGTGTTCCCCAAGTCGAACCTGACGGTTATTTCCAGATACCACTGCCCAATAACTCCCAGAAATTGTCTTGTTTGGTAATGGAAAAAATTAGCGGAGAAAACTTGGCAGAATTCTTAACTAGAAACCAGTACGTTTCTCAAAAGCTCGCTCTTGATTGGCTGCAACAAATGCTTCATATTTTGCAGGAAATCCACAAATATCATTTAGTACATCGGGATATTAAGCCATCCAACCTGATGCTTGAAGCCAATGGGAAATTGAGATTAATTGACTTCGGCGCCGCCACAGAAGCAGAGAGAGATACCGCACCCATAGGTTCTGCTGGATACGCCGCACCGGAACAACTTCTAGGTAAAGCAGGCGTGCGATCGGACTTTTTTGCCCTGGGGCGTACTTTTGTACATTTATTAACAGGCATACAGCCGATCGATTTTCCCGTTAATGGAAAAACTGGTAAAATTAATTGGAGGAACCAAGCTGTAGATATTGACCCGTTACTCCTAGACTCGATCGACGAATTAATCGAACCGCTACCGGAAAACCGACCTGAAAATACCAAAGTTATTTTAGAAAAATTAAAAATTCACGACGCAGACCCCCTGAAAAAGGGGGACGCAACATCGCTTCAATAAATCTGTTCCAACTTGCGAAAATCCCGCTCAACTTCCGCCCACAAAGCCCGATTGTGAGGGTCAGTTTTCACAGCCTTTTTCAAATAAATTCTAGCCTTATCAACCTGCTTTTCTCCGATCAAATGCCGTCCCCAGCGCTGATAGGCGATCGCCTGCCACTGACGCACCTCCAAATCTTCGGGAACCCGCTGGGCCAAACCCTCAATCAAGGCGATCGCCCGCGGGAACCTCTGATATTTCAGCAACTGCTGCAACTCAAAATAAGCATCTTGCTTTAACTTTTGTTCTACCGCCGACAGATCCGCATCAGATTGAACCGCAGCCTCTTTTCGAGTCACTTTAACTGCCTGCGGTTGAGCTTTCACCTCCCGTTCCGGCGGTGTCCAAATAGGCGGCACAGTTGAATTGGCAACTTTCGACTCCGCAACATGGTGGGGGGCAATATTCACCAAGAACTTATAAGCCTCAGTAATAGCAATAAACTTATTCTTAGCCTGTTCGTTCCCCGGATTCACATCGGGGTGATACTGTCTCGCTAACTGCCGATAAGAGGCCTTAACTTGCGATAAACTGGCACCAGACCTCAGTCCTAACTGTCGGTAATAATCTGCAATATCCATTTAGCATGAATGAGCGTTGATAATACCATTAAATATGGCAGAATCCTTAAATGTAAAGATTCTGCCAAAATTTACTGCGAACTAGGTGGTAGTGCGAGGGTTGCCCGCACTACGGTCGCGAAAAAATAACTTAGGGACGATCTTCGATCACTCTGTCAATCAAGCCGTATTCCTTGGCTTCCTCAGCGGACATGAAATAGTCGCGATCCATGTCCTTCTCGATTTTCTCGATCGGCTTGCCAGTATTCTTAGCATAGATATTATTGAGTTCGTGGCGCAGCCGCAGAATCTCTTTCGCCTCAATCTGAATATCCGTTGCTTGTCCCCGCGTGCCCCCAGAAGGCTGGTGAATCATGATTCGCGAGTGAGGCAAAGCTAACCGTTTCCCCTTCGCACCGGCAGCTAACAGGAAAGAACCCATCGAAGCAGCCAAGCCCACACAAATCGTCACCACGTCCGATTTAATGTGCTGCATGGTATCAAAAATAGCCATGCCTGCCGACACCATTCCGCCTGGGGAATTGATGTACAAAATAATATCCTTACCTGAATCTTCCGAATCGAGATAGAGCATCACAGCGATGATTTGATTGGCAATTTCATCGTCAATGTCCCTGCCCAAGAAAATAATCCGTTCCCGGTAGAGGCGATCGTAGATATTAATCCACTGAGTATCATAACCACCCGGCATTTTGTAGGGAACTTTTGGCACACCTATAGGCATAATTCGGAACTCCGTTTAGTTGATAATTGGTGATCGGGCAATTGGGCATCGGGCATCGGGCATCGGGTATCGGTAATTGGGAATCGGTAATTGGGAATTGTTTAGTCATAAAAAGACTATTGAATAACTAATCAGGGTAGAAACTACTAGCCATTAACCCTTAATTCTTACTCATTCCCCATTCCCCATTCCCCATTCCCCATTCCCAGTTAGATGACTCCAGCCGGCAGCGGTTTCGGCAATTCTTCCGAACTTTCAAGAACGCGATCGATCAAACCGTATTCTTTAGCTTCATAAGGCGTCATGTACAGCAACCGATCCATATCTTTAGTAATCTTTTCGATCGGTTGGCCAGTACAGGTTGCAAAAATATCAAGCATCGTTGCTTTATTTGCCAGCACTTCCTTAGCCCGAATTTGAATGTCGCTTGCTTGACCCCGCGTGTAAGCCTTGGGTTGGTGCAACACAATAGAAGCGTGGGGCAAACTCGCTCGAAAGCCTTTTGTACCAGCCGCTAACAGCATCGCAGACATCCCCATTGCCGAACCGAGGCAAATAGTGTGTACGGGCGGCTTAATGTACCTGATCGTATCGCAGATAGCGAAGGCTTCTGTTTCAAAGCCGACGGGTTCGCCACTGTAACCAGAAGTGCCGGTTGAGTTGATGTAGATTTTGATCGGCTTCTCAGGGTCTTCGTACTGCAAGAACAACAGTTCAGCGATAATCAGTTCTGTTACCGCAGGCACTAGAGGCATACCCAGATAAACGATCCGCTCCTTCAGCAACAGGGATGGCAAATCGGGAGGTGGCGTCCGAGAGTTCCCTTCCCCGTAGTATGGCGATTGCACAGCTTTAATTGGTGTGTTCATATAACCGAAATGTTGCCTGAACTGATGGAGCTATTCTTAAAGAAATAGTAACGCAATCTTTAGGTATCCCGCATGAAAGTTAGTTTGCTCCCGGTTTTAAACGACCCTAACCTTGACGCTGCCGCGCCCTCAACGCAGCGCCAGCTAGCGATTTCGGTGTCTGCGACGGTAAGCTCGATCGACTCCAGCGTACCCTTAAACCTGTGCCTGATTCTCGACCACAGCGGTTCGATGGGCGGACGCCCCTTGGAAACCGTCAAACAAGCTGCCGGACGGTTGCTCGACAGGTTGAAGCCCGGGGATCGCTTTTGCGCGGTGGCTTTCGACCATAAAGCCAAAGTCCTCGTGCCCAATCAAATTGTGGGAGATCCCGCTAGCATTAAACGGCAAATTGAGCAATTGCGCTCGGCCGGCGGCACAGCAATTGATGAGGGGATTAAGTTAGGTATTGAAGAGTTGGGCAAAGGCAAAAAAGAAGCTATATCTCAGGCGTTTCTGCTGACTGACGGCGAAAACGAACACGGCGACGACAGCCGCTGTTTGAAGTTGGCTAAATTGGCTGCCGACTACAACATGACTTTAAATTCTCTGGGATTTGGCGATAACTGGAACCAGGATATTTTGGAAAAGATTGCTGACGCCGGCGGCGGTGCTCTGGCTCACATTCAGCGTCCCGAAGATGCGGTTGACGAGTTTAGCAAACTATTTACTCGCATCCAAGGTGTAGGTTTGACTAATGCTTATTTGCTATTTTCACTGATGCCAAAAGTACGGTTAGCCGAACTCAAACCGATCGCCCAAGTTGCCCCGGATACGATCGAATTGCCAGTACAGCAAGAGGGCGATCGTTTTATGGTGCGCCTGGGAGATTTAATGAAGGATATAGAGCGAGTAGTTTTGGCTAATATTTATATTGGACAGTTGCCCGAAGGTACACAGGCGATCGGGCAATTGCAAATTCGCTACGACGATCCGACTGTCGGTCAAAGTTTGCTTTCCGATCCAGTTGCAATTTCTGCTAATGTCCTGAAAGTTTATCAGCCAGCACTTAACCCGACTGTGCAGCAGCACATTTTAGCTTTGGCTAAATACCGCCAAACTCAACTCGCAGAAACTAGATTGCAACAGGGCGATCGAGCCGGCGCGGCGACGATGCTGCAAACTGCTGCTAAAACTGCTCTACAAATGGGCGATAAAAGTGCCGCAACTGTGCTGCAAACCTCTGCTACTCGTTTGCAGTCTGGCGAACAATTGAGTGAAGCCGATCGCAAGAAAACTCGGATTGCTTCTAAAACTATTTTGAAGTAATGGCGCGATTTGAAATTTTAAATAATTTTAAATTGGGCGATCGGACAATTTGGCGATGCTAAATCGCGTCTACAAAAACGAAACCCGCACCCAGGCGGGTTTCAATATTATGAGTCTCGCCTGCAAAAAGCGAGAGTCAGTGTAGCCCGATTGTTTCAAGCCGTGGATCGTGTAGAAGCTCGATCGTTTAGAATGTTTGTATCACCTATCAAGAGTGCTTGTATGAACCAGACAATATCTGATAAAGTACGCTGGACTACCGCCGATTTAGAACTATTGCCCGATAACGGCGATCGTTACGAAATTATTGATGGAGAGTTATTTGTGACTAGAGCACCGCATTGGGGTCATCAACAAGCTATAGGCAACCTCTACCAAGAACTTAATACTTGGTCGCGAGAGACTAATTTAGGACGAGCAGGAATCAATCCAGGTATCATTTTCACGGACGCTGATAACGTCATTCCGGATCTAGTTTGGGCCAGCAATGAACGCTTGGCTATCTTGCTAGACGAAGCCGGCCATTTAACCGCCGCACCTGAGTTAGTTGTTGAAGTATTGTCCCCCGGTGCAGACAATGAAAGACGGGATAGAGATTTGAAACTCAGACTCTATTCGGTACGAGGAGTACAGGAATACTGGATTGTGAATTGGCGGTTGCAGCAAATAGAAGTTTATCGCAGGGAACAAGCAAGTTTAAGGCTGATTGCTACGCTGTTGAGCAATGATGAACTAACTTCGCCTTTGTTGCCCGGTTTTAGTTGTTCTGTCGCTCTAATTTTTGCCTAAATTATGAAATCATCATTTTACAATTTAATTGCTACTCTAGTAATTTTTACTATCTTTGGTAATATATTTTCTGCTGTATCTGCTAAATCCTCAGCAATATTAATAGCTCAAAAAACGATTGTTCAAAATCCTGCTGAAGATTTATTCAATAGTGCTTTAGCCAAATCAGAGGCAGGAGACATTCAAGGGGCGATTGCCGATTACACCGAAGCCATCCGCCTCAACCCCAACTACGCCAAAGCTTACAATAAACGCGGCATCATCCACGGCCGCAACCTCAAAGACTACCCAACGGCTAAAGCAGATTTCGATCGCGCCATTGAAATTAACCCCAACTACGGCGACGCCTACTACAACCGCGCCAGAGTCCGCGAATTCTTAGAAGACAAACCGGGGGCGATCGCCGATTATCAAAAATCCGCCGAACTCTATCAAAAAGATGGCAATACCAACGATTATCAAGATGCCATACAGCATCTTGAAAGTCTGCAAGAATAGAGTGCTTTTGAAAACATAGTATAATACCTTCGATCTGCCTTCATCCGCGTCCATCTGCGGTTAAACACTCCAAATTAACTATTCAAAAAATGTCCGTAATCTCCACCGTCACCGTTACCGTACCCGCCACAACCGCCAACCTAGGCCCAGGATTCGACTGCATCGGTGCCGCTTTAAGCCTCTACAACCGCTTCCAATTCTCCCGACTCGAACCCTCAGCAACCGAGAAACTAAAAATTACCGTTACAGGCCAAGAAGCCGCCAAAGTCAAGACAGACGACAGCAATCTCGCTTATCAAGCTTTTCTCAAGTTATACGATCGCCTCCAACAATCGCCGCCGCCTGTAGCGATACATATAGATATGCAAGTGCCGCTGGCTAGAGGCTTGGGGAGCTCGGCTACAGCTATTGTCGGCGGGTTAGTCGGTGCAAATCAATTAGCCGGTGCGCCTTTGAGTCAGGTGGAAGTGATGCAGTTGGCGATCGAACTTGAAGGCCATCCCGACAACGTTGTCCCCGCTTTACTCGGAGGATGTCGCCTCGCTGCTAGCAATCCACCCCCCCAACCCCCCCTTACTAAAGGGGGGCTAAGAGAAGGATTCCCCCTCCGTGAAGCGGGGCTAACAGAACAATCACCCTTAGATTTAGATGCGGAAATTCTACCATCACCCCCCCTTAGCAAGGGGGGGCAGGGGGGGGGTTCCTGGGAAATTTGCGATATTCCCTGGCATCCGAATATTGTCCCGGTGGTAGCCATCCCCGATTTTGAACTTTCTACAGCCGAAGCGCGCCGAGTTTTGCCCGCAGATTACAGCAGGGCTGACGCGATTTTCAATGCCGCACACCTCGGTTTGCTGTTGCGGGCTTTGGAAACAGGCAATGAAAACTGGCTGCGGTGCGCCCTGCAAGACAAAATTCACCAGCCTTACCGGCAATCTCTGATTAAGGGATATGAAGCGGTGCAACAAGCAGCCCTGAATGCAGGGGCCTGTGGAATGGTAATTAGCGGTGCGGGGCCGACGCTTTTGGCTTTAACGGATGCTACTAATGCTGGTGCGGTTGTGAGGGAAATGGCGGCTGCTTGGATGGAATTTGGGGTGAAGGCTGATGTAAGGGCGATCGGGATCGATACTCAAGGAGCACAAATCTCCCGTTAATTAGGGCTTGCTGGATAAGTGCAGAAAGGTTACACGGCCTGGTTATGCGATCGTCCGATCAAGAAAAGTGTGCAAGATAAACAGGTAAAATA
>NZ_SRRZ01000049.1 GCF_013179805.1 Microcoleus asticus IPMA8
TCGTCCCCCTCCAGATATGTAGGGATGATGAGTAGAGAGGGGAGTGGTTATGTCATGAGAGGGAGGGCAGCCTCTGTTGTGGATATTAGACAGTATTTTGGGGAATGGCGGGGCGGCGAGGGCTGTTGTGGCTGGATGCGCTCAATTGGGATGTGCAGAGATTCACGTTGTCGGCCGCAGCGAACAAAATTTAGCGGAATTTCAGCAGAGTTGGGTCAATTGTCTGATGCCCATGCAGAATTTGCAGGTTCATACTTGGGATAATTTGTCAATGTTAATCTCGCAGGCAGATTTGCTGGTGAACACGACGCCTGTGGGGATGTATCCGCAGGGGGAAAAGTCGCCGGTTGCGGATGCTGCGATCGATCGAATTTCAGCAGGTGCGATCGTCTACGATTTAATTTACACCCCTAATCCTACGCAGTTTCTCAAAGATGCGCAGCTTCGGGGAGCGCGAGCTATTGACGGACTCGAAATGCTAGTTCAACAAGGAGCAGCCGCCTTAAAAATTTGGCTGGATAGAGAATCCGTCCCAGTCGATGTGATGCGCCTCGCCTTGCAGAAGCATTTAGGCTTAAGCTAAGTAGCAATTTACAACTGAATTCGCGCTAAGCTGAGAATTAAAATATACTTGCGCTGCCATTTATGAAATTTCGAGCTATCAGCCTTTTTTTTGCTACTTGCCTGATCGGAATTTTTAGTTTGGTATGCACTCCACCTGCTTGGGCTCTGACGCAGATTAAACTTTCCGACCTTTCTTATCGCGAATGTCCGGCAGAAATGGCAGAAGGAACAGTCACCAGCGGCAGTTCTATGGAAGCTAACTGCTTTTTGATTACTGGGAAAGCTGAAAATAGCTCCGGCAAACCAGTTGTCAATGCCGATATTTTCGGCCGCATTTATGATGCCGACGAAAATCCGGTGATGCAAAACCGGACTCGCTTGGGTTCTATAGAAGAAGTTCCTCCCGGAGTTAGCGATTTTCAGCTCAGAATTTCGGTTGCCAGCAATCAACGAACACCTTTGAAGCTCAAGCAATTTAAAGCTACAGGTTTTACTGGCGTGGTTCGCCGCTAACGAAACTCTTTGAGATTTTAGATTGCTAATTTGAGATTTTGGGTTCGCTGCCCGTGAAACCGCAGTGCAGTTTGAGATTTGAGATTGGAGATTTTAGATTGTTGAGTGGCTGGCAATTTCTCATTTCTAATGTATGAGTAACTCCCCAGCTTTTCAACCGGGGAGTTCATGTCACAATCTCAAATCTAAAATTTAGTTGCCTGCAGCTATATCTGCCAAACAATTTAGGCTAGATGCTTAAAAGCTTAAGCTTTTCCCACTACAATGATGTTTGCAAGCTGGTCAAAAGACCGATCAAGAATTCCGAGCCGAACTGAAGTACAAAAAACGCAATCAGCGGCGAAAAGTCAATCCCTCCTAAGGGGGGGATAATCGATCGGAATAGATTGAGGTAAGGGTCTGTTAACTGACTCAAAATTGAAAACGGGGGGTCGTACCAATTGATATTGGGGAACCAGCTTAACAGCACCCGAAAAATCATCAGGACTAGATAGATTTGCAGAAATGTCGCTAGCGTGGTTGCCAAAAGGCCTATTGAAGAACTCATAAATTTTGCTTGTAGTTTTGAGTAAAGTTTACAGACACTTTAACTGTGAGTTTAGCATAGCTGGGGGAGTGGGGGGGAGTGGGAGTGGGGGGATAGGGGGAGAGGGGGAGCGTTTTTGTTGTTCCTTGTTCCTTCTGTCTCCCGCTTTTAGCTGGAAAGATGAAGAGAGAAATGTGCGACAGTTTGCCGATCGCCCGCATCGATCTGCCAGACTAATCTAAAATTTTAAATGGATTCAGGAGTCTTGGGCGATCGAACCCTCGCTGTTGTGGGTCTGCGCGTTCCCGTTTACGTCGCCGAGTTGCAACCGCACGTCATCTATTGCCTGATTTAGCTGAGCAATTTTATCTTCTAAACTAAGCCTTGCTACTTCCATGCTGTCGGCTTCGAGTTGACTGGCTTTCCTCTGGCGGATCTTTCTTGTCTTTGCTTCTGAAGGTTCACTCAGCAAAGTTTCCGCAGCGCGCCGCGACAGCACCGTGCCCAAAACTGCACCCACCAAGCCGCCAACGGCAGCTCCGGCAATAAATCCCCCTGTAAAACCCTCTCGATTGCTCATGGCTCAACTCAACTGCGCGATATTTCTTTGATTTGTTTATTTTGACACTCTCCCGGTGAGAAACCGGCAGACGATCGTTCGATTTTAGATTTTATACTTTTGATTAAAAAATTGAGATGCCGATCGGGAAAATGAGCCGGAGGGACAAAAGCCCAAAGGCGCATCAAGTCGGTTAGTTGTCAGGTAAGGCGAGGATTCCAACTTCAGAGTTAAAGCGGATCATTTCCAAAGATCGATCGCCATAAAGATCTTCAATATGTTCCAAGCAGCAGTCGATCGCGAAATCGTTCAATTCAGCCGGCTCAACGCCGTACATTTCCTCAAACACCTCTGAGTCTACCCGACAAAAGCGCGGTCGATCGGCATAAATTCCGCATTCTCGGGTCGCTTTGTCAAAATTGATACACCAACCGTCATCTCCGACTAAGCTCAAGTAGAGCGCTAATTCGTCTTCAGATAAATACTCGTCTAAGTCAGGGCGTTCTGTTGGGTCGAGGTAACAACAAGCACCGCACTGCTTTACGCAACGCCAAGTAGCCATAATTTGATTTTAGATTTTAGATTTTAGATTTTAGATTCGGAGCAGAATGTGGAAAATGCCAAACTTTAGGAGATTGGGGCTCCTCAAGTATATCAATTGCCAGCGCCGGAGGCGGATATCCCGAAGGGGCGGTGCGATTTTAGATTTGAGATTTTAGATTCGGATCGCTTTCCGAGGAGGTGCATCAAGTCCCTGGTTTCCTGTGAATGGGAGGTCGATCGTAGTTTACATTTTGTTGAATTTTGTAAAGTTCCTTAAAAAATAGGGACGATAGCCCGGTAAAATCAGAAGCGGATTTTCTAATTCAACAATCTAGACTTAATCACTACAGTCAGGAGGACACATGGACTTTATAACGGATCTTTTCAGCGGCCTGGGCGGTATAAACTACCAACTCATTGTTCAGGTAGCTTTACTCGCAGCCGTCGTGCTTTCGGGCCCGATCGTGATTTTTCTGCTGGCAGCTAGAGGCGGCGACCTGTAATTATAGCACGCTCCGGGGCGATCGAGAGTTGGGAGTTTGGAGTTTTAAATTATTCAAAATTCAAAACGCTCGATCGCCAATTTTCCCTGCAGCACGAGCTTTGTTATCAAATACCGAGTTATCAAATACCGAGGGCGTGTTTAGCAGTTTGAATCAAATTCTCAAAAAAAGGTAGAGATACATCGACTTCTCTAGCATCTTTGCGGGAGTTACCTAACAAACCGATGTTTTGTCCGGGTGCAACAGCTAAAACTTGCCCTTGAGAGTTGCGAATTCTCAATTCCTCGATCGATCCGGCGGGAGACAGACTGCAAGAATAAGTGCGATCGCAGTAATCAAACTCAACTTTCCCAAAAATCGGCGGCCTCGAACTAGCAGCATTTGCCGGCAGCCGGACACCCAACAATTCTAACTCCACTGATGTCTTGCCATTAAAACTATTTTCCCGCAATCGGTAAGCAAGATCGACCCGCCGAGGCAAAGGAAAATATTCCCCCCAACGCCAAGCAATCGCTTTCACACTAGCCGATACTTTTCCATCTTGAGTTGCAGTTAGTTTAACGTGACCTCCTTTACCAACAATTTTCTGTTCAGTTATGCAAACATTAGGCGTCCAAAATACAGGAGCCTTATTTTCAATTCCGCAAGGTTCCAGAGCATCAATTTGTCGGTAAAGGTCGAGATTAATCTCAGCCAAATCGGCTCGCACATCTACTGAAACCAGCGGTTTTAGATGTTCCGGCTGCAAACATTGATTGGCAAAAATTGAGAGTTGATTGCAGAATTGTTCGAGGTTGTCAGCCGGCATAGAAAAACCGCCAGCCGCTTTGTGTCCGCCAAATTTAGTTAATAAATCCGCGCAAAAATTCAGCCCGTCAAAGACATTAAACTCAGGAATTCCCCTCGCCGAACCCCGGACAATTTTATGGGCAACCGCCCCTACAGCCTCATCCTCAAAAGTACCGATAAACACAGGCACGCCGTAGCGTTCCACCAGCCGAGAAGCTACAATCCCGATCACCCCGTGGTGCCAACCGGGCTGCACGACAACTAAAACCCGTTCCTGCTGCAAATCGATCGCACTATTCTCGCACCAAGCGATGGCTTCCTGCTCAATTTCCTGGCACAACTCCTGCCTGCGCTGATTGATTTGTTCGCACTGCATCGCGTTTTTAAGAGCCAATTCGCGATCGTCCGTAGTCAGCAACTCTATCACAATTTGAGGGTCAGCCAGCCGCCCCACAGCATTAATCCTGGGCCCGAGCCTAAAACCAATATCTTCAGGCTTTAAGGAATTTTGAGTTTGAGTTTTTGAGTTGAGAATTGAGGGACTTTCGGCACTTCCCGGCTCCACTCCCGCCACGTGAATCAAAGCCTGAATACCCGCCAATTGCGAGTGAGGCAACAGCCGCAAACCACGCTTTACCCAGCGCCGATTAACTCCTGTCAAAGGCGCTAAATCCGCAATAGTTCCCAACGTAAATAACTCCAGCAGCGGATTCACCAACCCGCCCACTTTTTTCATGTCCTGAGCCAAGGTAATAGCCAAAACATAAGCAACGCCTACCCCAGCCAAACCGCGATAAGGCGAAGATTCCGCAATTAATTTCGGGTTGAGAATAGCATCGGCAGGCGGCAGTTTGGGCGGCAAATCGTGGTGGTCTGTAATAATAACTTTGACACCTAGTTCTCGCGCTCTGGCAACCGGGCCGTAGGCTGCAATTCCGTTGTCAACCGTGAGAATGAGAGCGACACCTTCCGAGTGAAATTCTTCTACAATGCGATCGTTAATCCCGTAACCTTCTCGCATCCGGCTGGGAATAGCATAATCCACATTCGCCCCCAGAAGCCTCAGTGCTCGCAGCAACAAAGCCGTGCTCGTCATCCCGTCAGCATCGTAGTCGCCGCAAATCGCAATTTTTTGCCCTCTCGCAATCGCCTCCCGCAACAGTTTGACACTCGCAGCCAAATCTGGAAACTCATCCGTTGGCGCGGGCAAAACCAGAGATTCCGGTTCGATAAACCCGTGCACTTCTTTAACAGAATCGATGCCGCGGTTAATCAGCACCTGTGCTAGCAAAGGCGACAAACCGATTTCGGCGGCAAACTGTTCGGCTTGCTGTGTTTGAGGCGAATAAATTTGCCACCGTTGGTTCGGCAATCGGTGAAAATGCGGAGGCACAGATGTCGGTAGCTCTTGCACGGAAGCTGAGGTTTAAAGATACATAGTTAATCTTACCGAATTAAGTGCCTCAGTCCATCAATTTTAGATTTTAGATTTTAGATTGATGCTGATGAGTTTTTTGGCTAAAATCCAAAGGTTGTTTGTAGGAAAGCTTTTTTTGGAAGCTCTCTCCCCACCCAAATAGGGATACAAGCCCCCGATAGCAGTCGTGGAGACCAAAAAATTTTAGACAAAAGTTCAAACCCGCCAGATTTATCTGTGGAGTCAATCTAAAATCTCGAATATCCAATCGACTGGCGGCAGCCGCAGAACTAAGTTTACCAGGCATTTTCGGCGCCCGCGCTAGGGCGCTGAGTGCTAATTTAATGAGGAGACTTGCATGAGTGGCGATCGACCGCCTTGGTTTAAAATTGCATTACAGGTTCGAGGGTCTGTCATTCCCTCAATTTTGCCCCGCGTTTTGCTGTGCGGCGGCTTTGGAGTTCTTATTTCCCTGCTGCACTTTTTTAAGTGGCCGGTTTCATTACCAATTTTGTCGAGTATTGTACCCAGTATTGTCCTGGGTCTACTGTTAGTTTTTCGGACAAATACAGCCTACGAAAGATTTTGGGAAGGTCGAAAATTTTGGGGTACGTTAATCAACAATGTCCGCAATTTGGCGCGCCAAATCTGGGTAGCAATTGAGGAAAAAGACTCGCAGGATATCGAACTCAAAAAGTCAGTCCTGCGCCTGTTACCCGCGTTTGCAGTGGCCCTGAAACTGCACTTGCGGCAAGAATCTGTAAATCCCGAATTGGAGCCGTTAATGTCCCCAGCGCACTACCAAAAGCTCAAGTCGATGAACAATCCGCCTCTAGAAATTGCCTTTTGGATTGAGGATTACTTGCACGAGCAGTATGAGGACAATTGCGTTGATGTCTATCAGTTAACTGCTATGAAGGAGTTGCTCAACTCTATGATTGATGTATTAGGCGGCTGCGAGCGGATTTTGAAGACCCCTATCCCTATGGCTTACGCGATTCACCTGAAACAACTATTGTTGCTTTACTGTTTGGCACTGCCCTTTCAAATGGTGAACGATTTGACTTGGGGAACCGGCCCAATAGTGGCTTTAATTAGTTTTACTTTGTTCGGCATCGAAGAAATCGGCATTGAAATAGAAAATCCCTTCGGGCACGATGCCAATGATTTGCCTTTGACCAATATTTGTGCTACTATGCAGCGCAATATCGATGATTTAATTTCTTTATCTCCTAGCGTTCACGAACACGTGAAAGATAAGTAGAGTCATTCCATTTTAGATTTGAGATTTTAGATTGGTATATAAAATCTCAAATCTACTGGTTAATTTTTAACAATCAACCGCATTAACCCAGCCAATACTAACAATACAGGCGTCAGCCAATCTCCCCACCGCACGTACAAAGTCCGAGTTTGCCGCCGATAAATAGTAGCATCTCGGACTTCATAGGTATTAATTCCCGACTTCCAAACCGTCTCGCCGCGAGGATTTACAAAAGCAGAGTAACCCGTATTAGTTGCGATAACTGCCCATCTATCTGTTTCAATTGCCCGCATCACATCTAGAGCATGATGTTGAGCCAGCATCGGCGGTTTATAATGGGCATTGTTGGAAGCGGTGAGCATAAATTCGCCTCCATTCGCCGCCTGATATCGGAAGATTTCAGCAAACGCCGAATCGTAACAAATTCCGACAATGGCGCGGCCAAACGGGGTATCAAACAATTGTTTAGAATTGCCGGGTACTAAATGAGCATCTAAGGGAGAAAGCCGATTAATAATCCCGCCTAAAATTTCGTAAAAAGGGATATATTCGCCTAAAGGCACTAGCTTTAGTTTATCATAGCGGCCGATAATTTCTCCCGTGCGATCGATCGCCAATAAGCTGTTAGTGATACTATTCTCTTGCTGTCCGAATCCTCCCACCCAAGCCACCACACCGCGTTCAAGAATAGCTTGATAAAAGGAAAGAGTAGAACGCTGATACTCGTTTGTCCAGATAAAAGGCAAAGCTGTTTCTGGAATTAACACAGCATCGACTTTTCTGTCTGCTAACTGTTTGTATCCAGTGGTGTAACCTTCCAAAGCGCGCCGCCAACCCCCTGAGTCAAACTTAATCTCGTTAGGAATATTGCCTTGAATAATACCAATTTTTAAAGCGGTTGCAGCTTCTTGATTCAAAGGGCGGTTGTATAAACTCCATCCTGCAATATGCAAAACTAAACACAAACTCGTCGGCAAAATATAAGCAATCCAATTCTTCCTTCTTCCTTCTTCCTTCTTCCTTCTTCCTTGAATAAAAGCTTCTGCTATTAAGCCATTTACTGCTACAATAGCGGCTGTTACTGCGCTGGGCCCGGAGAGTTGACCGAGGTGCAATATTGCTAAATTGTGGGGGCTTTGCGTGTAAGATAGTGATGTCCACCACAGCGAACCTGTACTCCAAATACTTTCTAAGGCGCACCACAAAGCTGTGCCAATTAAAACGCGAGTTAAGGCTGAAAATTGAGCTTTACCCCCCCCAGCCCCCCCTTGTAAAGGGGGGGAGTTAAGAATAATAATTGAATTTTTCCCTGGTAAACTAAGGGAGTTGAAAATTACAAATAGCCACGTCCAAACGGTGACTAATGCTGCTCCCCAGAGGGTGATGAATGCCCAGCAAAAAAGTGCGATCGCCAAACTAGGCCACCAAGGAACTCCCAACCAAGTCATGGGGTGAATTCCCATAATCCAAGATAAAGCTAATCCGTGATAGCCAATTCCCCAGAGTAAAGGAAGAAGCAAAAATGAATCAGGAAGGACAATAAATTTTGGTTTTTTTTGTGTTATTATTGGTCGTTCATAACTAACAACCAAAACCCAGAGGGGAACTAGGGCTAACCAAGCGAACAGCCAAGCATTTACTGGTGCGGTTGTCAGTGCCATCAAAATGCCGCTAAAAAATGCGATCGCCCAGGCTAATGTTTTAGATTTATCAACCGCGAGTTTTTCAAATTTGTGCCTGTTAAATATCGCCACTTTGATGATTGCCAAAAATAATAATTCTTAATCAATATATCAGATCGATCGGGAAGTTCGGCAAGGCGCAGTGTATGGGATTTAACGGATTTAACCGATTTAACAGAAAAAAATCTCTCAAATTCTACTTGCCAAAACAAAAAGCGCCCCTATTTCTAGGAGCGCTTTTTGTTAATCAAAAGCTAAATTTAGCCGTTGATGGAAGGAGCAACCATTGCTACTGGGGTGACTTCACCGGCGGCCAAGTCGAGGGGGAAGTTGTGAGCGTTGCGCTCGTGCATTACTTCCATACCCAAGTTAGCGCGGTTGATGACATCAGCCCAAGTGTTAATGACACGACCTTGCGAGTCGATAACCGATTGGTTGAAGTTGAAACCGTTGAGGTTGAAGGCCATCGTGGAAATACCCAAAGCGGTCAACCAGATACCGACAACTGGCCATGCACCTAACAAGAAGTGCAAAGAACGACTGTTGTTAAAGCTCGCGTATTGGAAGATTAACCGACCGAAGTAGCCGTGGGCTGCGACGATGTTGTAGGTTTCTTCTTCTTGACCGAATTTGTAACCGTTGTTTTGCGATTCGGTTTCGGTTGTCTCGCGAACCAAAGAAGATGTTACCAAGGAACCGTGCATGGCGGAGAACAGAGCACCGCCGAAGACACCAGCAACTCCCAACATATGGAAGGGGTGCATCAGGATGTTGTGCTCGGCTTGGAACACGATCATGAAGTTGAATGTGCCGGAGATACCCAAGGGCATACCGTCAGAAAAGCTGCCTTGTCCGATCGGATAAATCAAGAATACTGCGGTAGCAGACGCCACAGGTGCAGAGTAGGCTACGCAAATCCAAGGACGCATTCCTAAGCGGTAGCTCAGTTCCCACTGACGGCCCATGTAGCAAAAAATGCCGATGAGGAAGTGGAAAACTACGAGCTGGTAAGGGCCGCCGTTGTACAACCACTCATCGAGGGAAGCTGCTTCCCAGATGGGGTAGAAGTGAAGCCCGATCGCATTCGAGGAAGGAACAACAGCACCAGTAATAATGTTGTTGCCGTACATCAATGAACCTGAAACTGGTTCGCGGATGCCGTCGATGTCCACTGGAGGAGCAGCGATGAAGGCGATGATGTAGCAAATGGTGGCTGTCAGCAGAGTAGGAATCATCAGAGTCCCGAACCAACCCACATAAATGCGGTTATCCGTGCTAGTTACCCACTCGCAGTAACGTTCCCAAACGTTGGCGTTTTCACGACGCTGTAAGGTTGTTGTCATTTGGTTTATGATTGCTTAATTGAATTTTCAAGGTTCGTTGTGGGGATGCCCCACGCTTATATTAGTAACATCATTCACTAAAGTTTGCCAAGGGATTAGTGGTTACTATTTAAATATTTTACAAACATTTACAAAAGCTGAATTTTGAGTAAATTTGTGTGGTTTTTTACAAAGTAATATTACACGCCGAACGGGTTAAATATAGCGGGCTGAAGAACTGAATATATTATATTTAGGTGGGTTCAGGAGTTTGAAAAATTATTTTTGTTCAGAGCAATACTCTGTCTATTTAAAGATATCTTAATTAGGTATTGAAGAGATTATTTTTAATATTTATTCACAGATCGCTGGTGGATGCGGTGAGCGTAAATTTTTATCGGGAGAATACTGAAAACCGGGTTTCTAGTGCGATCGGGCTGGATTCTCAATAATCTCCAATCAACCGGGTTTATTGACGAAAAAGAAACCCGGTTTCTGAAGCGCTGGGCAATAGAAATCAACCGGGTTTCTGAGGATGAGTCCGTAAGTTCTGCGTAAAACTTAGCCTTTAGCCTGGGGGCCACTTCATCTGCCGCCCGCCGAGAATGTGAAGGTGCAGGTGGTCTACAGTTTGGCCGCCGTCGCTGCCGCTATTAATGACGACGCGATAGCCGTTGCTAAGTCCGAGTTGTTCTGCTACCCGTTTGACAGTCAGCAGCAAGTGTCCCATGAGAGCATGATCTTCCGACTCGGCATCGGCTAATTTGGCAATAGGCTGTTTGGGAATGACGAGGATGTGGACAGGCGCTTGCGGATGGATATCTCTGAACGCGAGGGCCAAGTCGTCCTCATAAACGATGTCTGCTGGAATCTCTTTGCGGATGATTTTGCTGAAAAGCGTTTCTTGAGTTGTCATGGGTGTTAACGAAGGAAGAAGGAAGAAGGAAGAAGGAAGAAGGAAGAAGGAAGAAGGAAGAAGGAAAAAGGAAGAAGGAAGAAGGAAGAAGGAAGAAGGAAGAAGGAAGAAGGAAGAATGCCCGAGTGGGAAGTGGGAAGAGGGAAGGCCCAAGTGGGAAGGGAGAAGGGGAAGTGGGAAGATGGAAGGCCCAAGTGGGAAGGGAGAAGGGGAAGTGGGAAGATGGAAGACCCAGCAGGAGAGAAGCAAGAGGAGAAAAAGAAGAGGCAAGGAAAAGTTTTTCTTGCCTCTCCCGATATTCATTAGTCATTGTTAATCATAATAGATGATGAATCAAGCACAGGCAAATTAAGGATAAAGAAAAATGCTTGCTAGGGTTTGGAGTGCATCGATCGTAGGAATTGACGCGGTAAAGGTTGGTGTTGAGGCTGATGTGTCGGGGGGGCTACCGAAAATTGTGGTTGTGGGGTTGCCAGATTCTGCGGTGCAAGAAGCTAAGGAAAGGGTTAGGGCTACGCTGAAAAATTCGGGATATGCTTTTCCGATGCGGAGTATTGTGATTAATTTGACTCCGGCGGATTTGCGGAAGGAGGGGCCGAGTTTTGATTTGCCGATCGCCATTGGGATTTTGGCGGCATCGGAACAAGTCAGCGCTGAACTTTTGGGAGATTATTTGTTTTTAGGGGAACTTTCTTTAGATGGAAGTTTGCGGGCTGTGGCTGGGGTTTTGCCGATCGCCGCTGCTGCTCAAAAAATGGGTATTTCGGGGTTGGTTGTACCGGCTGGTAACGCGCAAGAAGCGGCTTTGGTGCACGGAATATCTGTTTATGGTTTTGAGAATATTTTTGCAGTTACTAATTTTTTGAACAATCCTGAAGTTTATTCGCCTGTAGAAGTAAACGGTCGAAAAGAGTTAGCTAAAACGCGGTTTTCGGGTTTAGATTTAAAGGATGTAAAGGGGCAAATTCACGCGCGGCGGGCTTTGGAAATTGCGGCGGCGGGGGGACACAATTTAATTTTTGTGGGGCCGCCAGGGAGCGGTAAGACTATGTTGGCGAGGCGTTTGCCGGGTATTTTGCCGCCGCTGACTTTTTATCTATAGCTAATAACAACAACAGCTTGCCAGCAAAGCGTTTCACGTTGTTTGTATATAAACATAGTAACTAGATTTACCTCTGTACCTGCTTGTCGTTAAATAAACGATAGGCTGTTTTTTGTGAGCCTGCCACTCATTTAGAGCGATGGTTTATTGGCTGTCGGTGGGTTTTACCATTGAGGTGGGGCGGGAAGTGCTGAAGACGCTTAAGGAGCAGTATCCGGGGCTTTTGAGCGATCGGGAGCCAAAGCGGTTAATTTTTGTCAAGGAGTCGTAGGCAGGAGATTCTAAGCTGGTAGAGTTCGATGTGGAAAAAGTAGTAGCAGCGCTTGGGCGGGGCTGTCAACTCAAGTAATAGAAACTATTAGCCTAGCTTATTCGACTGGTATACAGATTATTTGAACAAAATTATTTTTTTTCAGATAATTGCTATGGTTCTAGTTTAGTTAAACTTATAACATTTATGAATACTTACCCCGTGATTTTGTATCCACTTTCTATTGAGAAAGCTTTGGCAAGCTTACCTCCAGTACCAGAACCACCTAAAGTTTTTCCTCCTCCCATACTTCAACTACTACCTAAGCCCGAAGAACTAGAAGTTTTTATTGAATCGCCTCCTGTCAGGATCAAATTAGTTCCATTATTTCTTTCTGAACTAGGAGTATCTATAATCAGTGCCTTAGTTGGTAGTGCTAGTAATAGCATTGCCGGATGGATGTTTTTTATAATGTTAACATTAGGAGTGTTTGGGTTTGGTTACACTCAGGTTAAAAGCTATCCTATCAGACTTAGCCAATATCGGGAAGAACTAGCAGCTTACCAGAAAAAACGAAATAGTTATCCTAAAATTATTAAAGACTGGGAACAATCCATACATCAAGAGACGATTAAACATAAGGAGTTGCTTGCGGAATGGGAACTTCAAAAGCAAAACTTAGAAAGAATCTACCAACAGGAAGTTGAAAACTTGCGAACTCCCCAAAAAGTCAGTGATTGGAGGATGGAATCTTGCAAAAAAGAATTTTTATCACTTAACCCCCAAAGTTTTGACATAGAACCAGCAGAAGACAGAAGAGGATTCACAGAATACCCTGACAATTGTCGATTTCCTAACCTGCTCAGAAACTATTTTGGTGATGATAAAATATTTATCTTAAAAAGAGTAGTGCATTACACACCAGATTTTGCCTATGTTGAGCCTGAGAACAACTGGTTTTCAATAGATATTGAAATAGATGAACCATACACCCCACGCCAATATCCTAACAATTCTCCGTTGAGGCCAACTCATTGTATAGGTCAAGACGATAACCGTAACTACTTTTTTCAACAGCATGACTGGTATGTAATTCGTTTTAGCGAAAGACAGGTATTTCTTTATCCTGAAAGTTGCTGCAAAGTGATAGCTCAACTGATTTGTAAATTTACAGGTAACGAATCAGTTTTAAGGCAGTTTGATAAGATTCCCGACTTACAGCCAGAACTATTGTGGACAGAAGATAATTCCATCAATAAAGCCAACAGGAGAGAGAGATTAAATTACAAGGTCTGAACACTAAATGAAGGAAGAGGCATCTCACTCAGAGAGAGGCTGAAAAGAGGTAAAAGGGAAGGAGATAAAGGTAAAGGAGATGGGGTTAATACCAATTCTTGAAATTATGACTACAAATGGTTTTTACTAGGTAAATGTATTGGACACTTTCCTATGGTATTTCTGAGAATTGACTTAGGTGCTGAAAGAGCGATCGCTACCAATTGAAAGTTCTTCATTTTCGCCTCCCTGATCGTTCTATATCTGGCAACTGAGCGGGCGATCGGTGCACTATCGTTCAATACTGAAAGGGGAAGACTCCCCTTAGTTTCCGTATAACTCGTTGAGGTCGTCTTTGTTGAATTGTTGCCCTCGTTCAATTTCCTCTTTTGTCCAATTTAGGAAGTGCGGGTTGACGGGTTCCCAGGGTTATCAGGTCAATAATCCAGATATTGACTTCAGTTTCAAACTCTGGGTTTGACCTGGCGTAGGATATTGCTACATAAGTATGAAGCCATGTTTGCTGATCGCCGTCCAAATCGTACTGAATCAAGGCAGTAATACACTAAATAATATATAACATTTAAAGCATCAATAACAAAATAGATCCCTGCTGACTAATGGAACGTGTTGTGGTTTGATTTTTAAAAGGTTTTTAAAAATAGCGCTTAGTATAAAAAATCAATTAAAACTAAAAGTAATAAGAATGTTTTTTTTAAAAACCACTTCGGTTTTTACCCTTACTTATAATTACGGGATATACCTAGCTCCACATTGATCATTAATATATAATAAAACTTTGACTTCCATAAAAATAACTTATTTATGCTACAGTTTTTTAGTAGACAAAAAATGTTAAAATAACTCTAAGCCTATCATATTGTTTATATAGTCAACAATATGATAGCTGTAATGTGTATGTAAACTGTACGACCGAGGTTTGCACTGCCACTATTCAACTTAGCTCGTTTCTAGAGCTTTAAGATGTCCATCTTAATCACGTAAGGGGCGTTTCAAATGTCCACAACCGTACTCGATCTTAATCCTTACGAAATTCGACAATTCAACCGTCGAGAGTTTACCCAATGCAAGTCCTCCTATTTTGAAATACTAGGGCGTAAAATTCAGCAAAAAGCCAACACTATCAAAAATGAATGGGACAACTTTTCTCCAGACGAACGCGAATCTTGGCGAAAGCTTGCTTACGATTTGATTGAGCCTGCTCATGCTACTGGCTTAGAGCGTTTCTTGGTATCAATTCGCGTAAAAGCCTATATGCTTTTCATTAAGGGGATAGGTCAAAAGGAGGCTTTTTACCTTTGTGCGGACGCCTTAGATTGCTTAGTTGATAATATCTTAGATGCCATTGAGCGTGAAAGCGATAGCTATCAACAAGAATTATTAGCTACCCTAGAAGAGGTAAAGCTCATCAAATCTGAGGCAGGGGAGCGTATTAATGGATCGGATACACGCCAATGGTTGCAAGAACTATCGGATCGAGAATCTTCATAAGTTTGAAACAACTTATGAAGATTTACTCAAGAAACACTACCGCAAAAACAAGCAAGATAAAGGCTTGTTTGAAGAAATGTTTCTGAGCTATTTAGGTGAACTTGAAAACGATCCCTGCTCAAAAAACACCTCTGATGAAGAAACATTTCCTAATGGCACAGCGGAGCAGGGATATTTCTTGAGGAAGAAAAGATGGAGACATTTACCGGGTCTTCGAGGCACGGCTAGATTCGGGAGACTAATTTTCCTTGTCTGTCATACTAAAAAAATTGTTTATTTAATGTGTATTTATACTCATGCTGACCACTCAGATCAAAAGTCAAGACCTCCAGATAAAGACTTGGCAGCCTTAATTTCGGATGCCAAGGAAAAAGCTTTAACTGAGCCACAAGAACAAGAGATCGACCCAGATTCGCCTCTATGCTCTGACCATGTGGGGTGATAATTTAGATCGCAACTTAAATGCAGCAAACCGATCGTACTCTTTGGCATCGCTTTCCGTCAAAAGGATTAGACAAACTGAACCATGACCAACATCACCGATGAACTCCAGCAAGCTACTGAGGATCTGCTTTTCCTTAGCGAATCCGACGTGCCCTTTGAGGTTATTTGCTGGAAATCAGACGGCCGCCTCACTCCGGCGAAGCTGCTGCAACTCACCAGTTACCCCAAAAATTTTGTTCGAGATCGCATCATCACCAGGAGTAAAATTTCATGTCTCAGAGAGTCTCATAGAGTCGCTGCTCAAAGTAAGATAGACTTAACGCTGATGTTTGGCCTTGTCAACCAAAAACAGACTGTATCCCGATAAAGCTGGCGAGAAGGTGTTCTCTTCTATAGCAGTTACCTTACGGTTGAGATTTTGACCAGTCTCATCACTAATGATCAATATTGTCCGCTCAGGGGGACAATTTGCCCAGGCTTAATTTTTTTAGGCGCCATTTTCGCCTCTTTTTTAGGGTTTACATGGAGTATAAGTAGGTTGCCAACTTTTCTTTATGCTCAAGTGAAGGTAGAAAAGCTATGAATTATGAAGTAAATAGGCTAGAACAAGGTTTTAAGGAAGCGATTGCATATTCTATAAGGCATGGCTCAGATAAGTATCGCTTAGTAGATAAGCTGCCGATTCAGTATTACAGGGAAACAAAAATGACAGATACACAGCAACAGGAAAAATACGCTTTGCTCAATAGGGTTTTTACTCCAGCTAGCCCAATTTTAGAAAAGAATCTGTTTGCAGGAAGGCAAGAACAAGTCGCCAAAATACTTAGGGCAATTACAACACCAAGTCAACACGCAATTCTTTATGGAGAAAGAGGAATTGGAAAAACTTCTCTAGCAAATGTAATTCCTTCATATTTAGGAGAAATTACGGGTCAAAATGCAATAGTAACAAAAGTTATCTGTACAAGAGACGAAGATTTCAAGAGTTTATGGAAAAGCACTTTTGATCAGATACTATTGCCACGAAATCAAAGCCAAGAAAGAATAGGATACAATAGAGAGCCGGAAAATAAAATAGTCTCTCAAAAATTATCTGATTTCATGCAGTGGGGAGAGGAAATAACAGCCAAGAAAATAGGAGAAATTTTAGGAAATTTTAGAGAACAGTCAATGTTATTTATCTTTGATGAATTTGATACTATTCAAAATACAGCCACAAAAAGAAGATTTGCAGAGGTAATTAAAACTGTATCCGATCAATCCTCTAGATGCACTGTATTATTAGTGGGAATTGGAGAAACAATTACCGATTTAATAGGAGAGCATCAGTCAATCGAAAGATGTATAATGCAAATTTCTCTACAAAAAATGGAGGATAAAGAACTAAAAGAAATAATAGAAAATGGTTTAAGCAAATTAGAAATAAGTATAGAAAACACGATAAAGGAAGAAATAGTTAAGCTATCGCAAGGGTTAGCTTATTATACTCATTTATTGTGCCGATACATATTAGAAGACATGATTTTTCAAAAGAAAGATTTAATAGGAAAAGACGAGCTAACAAATGGAATCCTAAGATGCGTAGACAATGCACACGAAAGCATTAAAAACTCGTATCAGCTTGCTGTTACAAGCAACAAAAGCACAATGTTTAAAGATGTTTTGCAAGCCTGCGTATTAATTAAGGAAGATGAATATGGAACTTTCAAAGCATCAGATTTACAAGAACCTTTATCAAGAATTAGAGGTGAAGACATCCGAACAGAACAATACCAGCATCATATAGGAAAGTTGTGTAAGCAAGAGAAAGGGAGTATTCTTAAAAGAGTTGGAACAAAAGGAAATCATCGATATAAATTTAGAAATCCACTCTTTAAAACATACGTACAATTAAAGGTAATAGCAGAGAAACGCTAAAATAGCGCCGTATCAATGTGGTCACGCCTCCGGTGCTGGTAAACGCGAGGGCATTTTTAAAGGAAGAAGCCTCTAGTAAAGCCATATCTGTGCCTTTAAACAAAACTCCTCCTGCTCCTCCAGAAAAAACTACTACTGCAAACTTTACTGAAAGCTGGGATGAAATTTTTGTCTCTGTTCAAGCTGAAGGTCGTCCCTCTAGAGACGAAAAAGACGAAAAATAGGTTTTCCCCCTTCCCTTGCTTGTAGTTAAATAAACGATAGGCGGTTTTTTTGTGAGCCTGCCGCTCATTTAGAGCGATGGTTTATATAAATTAGCGCTCCTGTACAATGAGTGTCACGGAAGAGCGCTTTTTTACGACTAAGCAGGCGGCCCAGATTGCAGGCTGTACGTTACGTCAGTTGCAGTATTGGCGTGAGAGTGGGGTGGTTGTCCCTGTGATTACGGAAACGGTGACGGGGAGGAGTATTTACTACTCTGAGGGAAATTTGGTGGAGTTGGCGACGATGGTTTATTGGCTGTCGGTGGGTTTTACCTTTGAGGTGGGGTGTAAAGTGCTGAAGACGCTTAAGGAGAAGTATCTGGGGCTTTTGAGCAATCGGGAGCCAAATCGGTTAATTTTTGTCAAGGAGTCGCAGGCAGGAGATTCTAAGCTGGTAGAGTTCGATGTCGAAAAAGTAGTAGCAGCTTGGGCTGAGGGTAAGTTTGTAGTACCGGTTTGGTTAGATGTGATTTATGCGCGGTTGCGTGAGATAGTGAATCTGAGAGTGAGGGTGTAAAGAGCGATCGCTCGAACTGGTAGAGTTTGATTTGGAGAAGGCGATCGCTTTTTGACTAGCTGGCAATCGTCTCTAAAATTTTGGTACAAAAGTCCCTTTTTATTTTGCTATCAAACGATAATGAGGCGCGATCTCACGGATCTCGCCGGTGCAGTGTTAGAGATTTGGTCGCCGTTTTAGCGTTATGTCCTCTTCTTTGCTGGTAGTAAATTTGCCACTATTCATATTTTCTACCCAAAATCAAGAAGCTCAGAAAGTTGGTGCAAAAATCAACTTTTTGGCTGGGAACTTTTGTGTCATACTTTTACTGATTGGAGCTGTCCTATAAGGTAGTCTAAAGAACCCGAAGCCATAACCATGAATAAGTTATAAGTTATATAAGAATATTTAAAGTATAGTAACAGCCTCATAATTTAAGTTATAGTTAGGATAGCAATTCTTGCCTGGAAAGAACAAACTGATGCACTTACCTGAGTCCAGTCATGTAATTTACAAGCGCAGTCCTCTTATAAGGGTTGCGTGTCAATTGCGTTTTCCACCCATCCTTAAAATTTCTCATCAAGAGCCTGTTGATTTTCAAGATGAGATTAGATTTAAATACCCACTTTTTGAAGCGACTAGACAGCCATTTTCACTTGAAGTTCAGCAAGCAATTCAACAAGCGATTCCACAAGTTGGTCTTCCCACTTTGAGCGAGGTTTGCTATAGTTTTAATTCAGAAGATCGAAAGTGGCAAATACTTGTTACTAAGGAATTTATTACTTTAATGTCGTCAGCATACGAAAGGTATGAGCTGTTTAATCGACGTTTTAGAGAAGTTGTAGAAATTTTTGAACGAATATACCAGCCCTCATTTTATACAAGGGTTGGGCTTCAGTACCAAAACCTAATCATCCGCTCACAATTAGGACTTAAAGATAAAAGATGGGCAGATTTAATTACAAATCAAATTGCTTCAGAATTATACAATCCAGAGCTAGAACCATTACTGCAATCTATGCAGAAAACTTTGCTCTTAAAAACTGATATCTGTCAAATTACTTTTAACCAGGGACTTGTTATTGTAAAAGAATCAGAACCAGATAACAGCGAACCTGCTTATTTGCTAGATGCGGATTTTTATACTGAAGAAAAGCTAGAGAGGGATGAAAATGTTTGGAACGTACTCAGTCAATTCAACAAATCAGCTTGGAAGCTATTCAGATGGAGTATCACAGAGACCCTCCACAATGCCCTACAGCCCCAAGTCATCGATAAAACAGAGGAATAATCAAACTCCAACAAGCATGGTTATACACAAAATTGCTTGTTCTGGCGAAAGTGGCAAAACTATTGTGGTAGAACTTCCTACGAGCGTAACGATGTCTGGCACATCCCTGTCTTTCAGCACTGACTGGAACAATGTGCCAATAAGTAATTTACTTGCACTGCTAAAATGCCTAGAAATTCTCCGATCTTTACCCCAAGATGCTTTAGAAGAAGCTGCTGAGGAACTTAAAGGGATTGCAGACTTTTATTCCGATCGCCTTCCTCAAGCAAACCTACCTGTTATTCCAGTTCGTAGCATTAAAGCTAAATTAATGCCTGCACAAGTGAGACCACCAATTGTTTTAGAATCTTAGAACTATAGCTTTTTCCAGTAATGACACCATGACAGAGCAAGCTATCTACCAGCGTTCAAATAAAAATACTTCTTTAAGGCAGGGAGAAATATTAACGAACGTGACTCAGTATAATGTTGATCCGGCGGCTCTGTCATCGGAGCAGCCAGATATCTCTCTCTCCGTTAACCAAATAACTCATCCTTACGCAATTGTAGTTACCCAAGACTGCGACTTAGATTGGGATTACAAAGCTAGAGCCGAAAAAGAACAGAGTAAGCCAGACAAATTTTTGAATTCTGTAATTTTATGTGAAATTAGTAAAGCAGAGGAAGTTAGAAAAAGTGGAAATAATATGAATCGTAAGGAATGGGAATTAGTTTCTACTCAACGCCACGAAAGATTTTATTTTCTTGAAAAAATAGATGTTGACTATGAATTGCAACAGCAAGGTTTGCCTGAGCTTACGGTTGATTTCAAAAGAGTTTTTGCTATAGAAGCCGCAACTTTATATTATCAACTTAATAATGGTATGACACTGCGACGAGCAATTTTATGTAGTCCCTATTTGGAACATTTTTCTAGGCGATATTACTCTTTTCATGGCCGGGTAGCATTACCTGCTCAATACGAAAGTGAAAAAGAAGGCACGGTTGGTTAGTAAGGATTAGTTATTGCCTTAATAAATGTAACCTCACTTGCAAGGTTACATAGCCTTATAACATTTTACCATTTCTCCAAACCCTAGAAAGTACCTTTGACACCACCCATCCACCCATAAAGCTGGAACCTTAAACCTCGCCCCACAATTAGGACATTCTGACAGCAACCGTAACTGATGTCGATCGCACCCCGTTGCCGTCTTAAACTGCCACTCGATCCGGTGACAAGGCGACTGGGCATAACAAGCCCCACACAACCTTGGAGGCTCCAACTTCACCCCCACCCCAACACCTCCAACTATTCCCTAGACAGAAACGGATTCAAATAGAACTTTCCGAACGTACCTAGGCAAAGCCAGCCATAGGCATTGAACTTTCCAACCCCTCGTACTGGAAAGATTAAAAGCAACAGGCAACTGTACTACGATATGTCTAGGGCGGGTGGACGGCAGGGGAATTGAACCCCTTGGGACAGAGATTAGGAGTCACGCCCAGCGCCCAGCGCCGCCCATGAGAAGCAAAACGGTGGGTCAAAAGCTCACCGTTTTGCTTTACCTAAACTTGTTGCCCTCATAGCCCATTTCCATAAGACGGTCAAACGAGCTAAACCATTTTTCCTGAATTTCGGCAGGCCAAGATGGGTCGAACTCAGGAAATTTTGCCAAAATGAGTTCAGCCCATCGTAACTTAGACGGGTTAGCGGGGTCAGGTTTGACATTTGCCAAGCTTAGCTCTTTCCCTTCCGACTCTTGAGAAGTGATTTGCATGATATCCAAAGCTTTGTCTTTGTGTGAATCTTTTTGCTCAGAAGATGTAGAAACAGTTCCATCATTTGTATCTTGATCCATTTGTTGAGTTAACACCTTTGATTCAGGTAGACTTAACGCTGTCTCGATCAACTCTTTTGTTAAACCAGAAGCAAGAAAATAGAGATGTTCGTGTCCGCGAGTAACATTGTTTTTTGATATGCGGGCAAGCCAACCTGAATCGAATAATTGCTTAAGGTATTTGTGAGCAGTTGTTTTTTCGCAGCTAATTTTTTTAGCTGTTGTTGATGTCGTAATTCCATCAGATTCAATCAGCATGAGAATTTCGCGCGACTTCATTGGTAAAGCCAGTAAGCGAACTTTAAGAAAGCCAAGTTCTGCCATTTGGTTTTCAGGCAAAGTTAACTCAGGTAAGTCAGTCTTTAAATCTAAAGACTGAATAGGATTATTTGCTGATGGATATTGCTCCTCGATTTTATTTTCCAAAAACTTCGGTAATTTCAGCTTTCTTTGCTTAGCAGCAGTATAAAGTGCTTCCCTGGGTGCGCCAGGAGCGAGATGAAACGAGTAAGCAGGTTTAATTCCTGTCTTTGAGGATGGAATTGAATCCGCTGTAAGGAGATTCATTTCGATTAACTGTTTTGAATGAGCTAACGCGGCGTACCTAGAGAGATTTATTTTTTCGCCGAGTTCCTTTGCACCAATTCCATTAAATTGGTCAACAACCAGCAAAATCAGCAGCTTTTCATTGTCTAGTCTCAAAACAGTAGACCCATTTTTCGCGGATTCTTTGTTCTGCGATGGCTCAAACTCACTCAAGAAGCTAGCTTGACTTTGTAAAGCACCAGCATTTATCATCAATTCAGTGTCAAAATTAGACACAAAAATTTCACCTCCTTAAGGGGGGTAGAAAGCTCCAAGCTAAACGGGCAGGTGTTGAAAGTTTGCTGCTTTGGGCCTGTACCGTTTATGGGTGGAGCTTATTTTATTTATTTAACCAATACCACAAAAACCTAAAACAGAGATCGAAAGCTTTTCAAAATAATAAAAATTTTTATTAAGAAGGCTTACCTCGCTTTGTGGTCGCTGAATTGACCCGTTTCCGGGCTAAACAAAGCCTTGCAAGTACCTGTAGGGCCGTTGCGGTTCTTCCCGACGTTTATTTCCATCACCCCTTTGTCCTCTGTGTTTGAGTGATAATACTCATCCCGGTACAGAAGTAAGCCCAAATCCATATCCTGCTCGATATCGCCGGAATCTTTGATATCACTCATAAACGGGCGCTTATTAGATTGCCCTTCCACGCCTCTATTGATCTGCGCTAAAGCTACAAAAGGAACATCGAATTCCTTAGCCATATCCTTGCAGTGTCCGGTAATTGCTCCAACAGCCTGAGCGCGATTAGCCGCGCCTCTATCTCCTAATTTCTGGATATAATCAAGAACCACCAGCCCCAGTTTTCCTCGTTCGGCGCAAACGCGGCGAAGAATGGAGCGCATCCTAGCTGGGTTTTGACTGCTAGCGGGAGTGTCATCGATAATAATTGGTAAATCACCAACCGTTCCTAGTGCTCTAGTGAGAGGTTCCCACTCACCTTCGTAAACTTGATTGCGAATTAAACGCTGAGAATTAATTTTGGAGTGCATAGCTAGAAATCGCTTACTGAGTTGCTCTTCACTCATCTCAGCGCTAAAAAAAACTACTGGTAATGAGTATTGCATGGCTATCCAATTAGCTAAATAGCAAGCCAGCCAAGTTTTTCCCATTGATGCTCTAGCGGCTATAACTATCAAATCTTGTTTGTTTAGACCACCTATCAATCCATCTAGATCGCTCAAACCGGTAGAGAAGCCCGGAATTTCTCCTTGCTCTAATTTATTAAAAGCGTTTATTAAACATTCAGATATTGGCTTTGGCTCAAATTTCCCTGACTTTTGTTTGGTAGCATTAAAAATTTTCTCTTCTGCCTTGTCTTGGACTATAGATAATTCCGTCGCCGTATCGTACCCTAGCTCAACTACTTCACGTCCGCTCTGTATCAACTTGCGTCGCAGGTGCTTTTCTTCTAATAAGGCAGCATACTGGTCAATATTGACCGCAGAAACGGTACGGTCTACCAACTGTGCTAGTTTTGACTCACCGCCTACCTTCTCTAATTGCTTGCGATCGGATAGCCAAGTGGTAACAGTCATTAAATCTGTGGACTGATTTCGATTGTACAGATGCAGTATTGCTTGATAGATAATTTGATGAATATTCATGCAAAACATTTCGGGGGAAAGAACCCCTACTACTCGAACCATTGCATTTGGGTCTAATAAAAGGCCAGCCAGAATAGCTTCTTCAGCTTGTAAATTCATGGGCGGCGTTATGTCATCGAATGAAGTCATAGTTAAGTAATTTGGATAGGATTAATCTCACTCTTTGGGCGGTTTAATGTGTTGTTTCAACAGCTTTAACCGCTCCATAGGTACAAAATCTTCTTGCTTGGTAGGTTGTACTGTGAAAATGTCAGGTTTGCGATTAGTATCCTGTGCTGATGACTCTTGACCAGTTTTATTGGCTTTCCACTTTTCATCGATCGCTCTTACCAGCCAGCCACAGGGATTGGGAATCTCACTTTTCTGCCTAGCCTCTTTGAAAGCTTCGATCGCGTCTAAAACTGTACTTTCCGAGTCAGCCGATTTAATTTTTTTGGTCAATGTAGGGTTGAGCGAGATCTCAAGAGATTTCAGATCGACTAGAATCTTCTCACTAATACTCCGACCTTTGCGATCTTTTAAGTCCGTGATTTTGCTCACAGACGTGATGGGTTCTGCCATAGGCAAGGAAGCGGACGACAGATTCGGATCTTTGGGTTCTTCCAGCAGCTTGGTTAATCGTTCGATCTCTTTGTGCTGAGATTCGTTCTCTTGTGAAAGAACGCGCATTTGACCATGAACTACTTCTAGATGTTCTCTGAGCCCCTTGTTTTCTCCTTCTACCTTTTGCAGTCTTTGCTTCAAGGCTTGATACTTGGCGTCTTTAGAGGCATCCGAAGCTTTCTGTTGGGGAGGGACTGATTTTTGTTTCCTAGTTCCCGCGTCTCTTAGATATTCGATCTGAGCTTTGATATCGGACTCTTTGTACAACCAGGCAGTCGAAACATCGGCTGTTTCGGCCACCACCTTAAAGTTGATCGGACGTTTCTCCCGTCTAAGCTGTTCGATCGCTTGCTGGGTGCGAGCGATCGCCTCTTCCCTTTTCTTCTGTGCGTTCTGACGCAATCCATCAACGTTACGCTGATGTTTCATTAGAATCCTCCAAAGAAGCGATGATCTGTTCTAGATTCTCTTTGACCTTTTCGTTCATTTCTACTTGGCGCTGCCAGCCATTGACTTTTGCAGTTTCGATAATTTTTTGGGTGTGTTCTACTTGCTTCTTGTGTTCGGCCAAGAATTCACCTGTCGTGCGGAAGTGGGTGCAAGTTAAACAAGCGTTGGCGTGAGGGCAATGGCCAGCAACCATTGGCAGGGCGCAGGAACCGTTAGGCAAGGCTTGGGCTAAAATATTTTTCTTAAACCATTGCAGGTCGGTATCTTGAGTTATCGAATCCTCCGTTGCAATTACTTTGCCTGTTACGTCCACAATCTTGTTCTTGAACTTGGCAAACTCCTCCTTTAGGGTTTGGTCGTGAATGTGGGCATAGCGACCCGTCATCTCCGGTGATTCGTGACCCAAATACCGCTGAATAATATGTTGTGGAACACCCATGTTAATCATGCGCGTACCAACTGTGTGACGGAATTGATGCGATTGGAAGCGCCATAATTGGCCTGCATTGTCGCGAATCTCTTGTTCGTATGCCAGCTTGTTCAGTGCGTCAGTAAAATGATCTTGTTGGATTGGTCTGTTTTTGTTGTGACTTCCTAGAGAAAAGAACAGGTAGGGAAAATCTTCTCCCCGTTCTTCTCTAGCAAATTTTTGCTGTTCCTGAATAGCGGCGACTATCTCTCGCGAAATTGGGATAGTGTGCTCCTTTTTCATTTTGTATTGGTAATACTGGAGAAACCAATCACCGTGAACGTCTTGGCTTAAGCAATTAAATTTCAAACAGCAAAGTTCGCTAATTCGCATACCGCACTCTTGCAAAACAATATTCATTCGCATGATGTGAGGCGGTAACTTATCTAGGTGTTGATTTAGTTGGGCTAGCACATCTTCTGGGATAAACCGAGGCTGCGCTTGACCCATTCTTGGAAAATCCTCGTTATAAATCAGTCTTTTGTCAGGAACATCCGCCCACCTTTCTCTGGCGCACAATTCTAAGAAAGTTCTCAAACATCCTATTTGCCTGTGCCTGGTTGAATCTTTTAGTCCTGTTTCTGGTAGTTGAGTTATATATTCGAGAACTATGGTTCTGTCAATATCAATAGGTTTGAGGCGAGGATGAAAAAATTGCAAAAAAACAGAAAAATTGTTTAAAGCACCTATTCTCTGTTGGCATTCTCCAACCGAGTAAATTGACAAGGTGTATTTAATGTATTGCTTAGCGGCTTGTCTCAGCCAAGGCTGAGTTATCCTAGAAAAGGTTAATTGGTAATTACTCTTGGAAGGGTTGATTAAACCACCTAACTTTCTGGCATCCCAGGTATCTTTTTCATACTCATTGCGATCGTCATGCGCCTCTTGCAGGGTTTTATATATTTGACGCAGGGTGTTCATCTGACCTCCTTGGTTAGTGTATTCTCGCAGCTTCTGGTCTTTATCTAGTTGCTGCATTGTATAAGCTTGCCAATTTTCGGTTTGAACTAAGTAAGATCGGAAAGACGTTTCCCAATTCGTTAAATCTCTCTCCAGCAGGGAAGTAATGTTTGCTGTCATTGTGTTTAGCCAAGAAGCAATATCCTTCATTATTTTACCCTTAGACCATAATGTCCTAGTAGACCATTCGCGCTTTTCTAGCTTTTGCCAGCAAGCGTATTTGAGCTCGGTGTTTAAATTAGGAGAATTACAGGTAAAGGTAACAAGTTTGTTGGGAGAATAAGCTGTGCATCCATCTTGGATGGGGGATTCGCCAATTTTCCACTTATCCTTTGCCCAATAACCGACTACTTGAGAAGCTAATTCTTTTTGTTTAGATTTAGCTGATTGAGACTGCACTGCTTTCATAATTTTATTTTCCCCGTTTGTCAAGATAATCTTGGTAAGCTTTCTTCATGTCCTCATCGGTTAGATGAGTATAAGTATCGAGAACGGTTTGAACTTGGGCGTGTCCCAAGCGTTTCTGTACGTGAGCGGCATCCCATCCATCACGAATTAATTCTGTAGCGTGAGTATGTCTCAATAAGTGGGGATGAGCCTCAATGCCAGTTTTTTTGCTTAACCGACGAAACAAGTCTGATACTGCTCCATATTTCAGGGGTTGTCCGATTACTCCGTCCCATAAATTAACGAAGACGTAATCGCTTTCAATTTCTTCAAACTCTTTGAGTAGGTACTCGGTGTATAAACCCATCAGCTCTTTCGAGATGTCAATGCTATAGGTGTTTCTGGTTTTAGCTCTAGCACCGTTACTATTATCTTGCCGGGGAACAATGCGAATTAAATTATCCCAAGACTGGATGTCTTCGTGTCTAAGCCCTAATGCTTGACCAATTCTCATTCCGCTTTCATAAAGTAGGGCGATTAAAAATTTGTCTCTAATCCGATCGCAGGCGTTTATTAGTTGTTTGATTTGTTCTTGCGTTAAAGTTTTGACAATTCGCTTTGGTTCTTTAAGTTTAATCAGTTTAGTCCTGACGGGCTTACTCTTGTTAATATGATGAAGAAAGCTTTTGTAGCGCCTGCCGGATTGGACTTGAGTTTTGTAAAGTGGAATCTCTTCTACCACTCCCAGGCGTTCCTGGTAGTCGTAAAACATAGAGACTGATGTGATAATTGCGTTAACAGTTGCCTCTGTGCGCTTTGCTTCCTGCTGAAGAATGTGGGCAACGCTGGGTTGGGGATTTCTTAGCCAAGCGACGAAATTCGCTAAGTCCGATAGGCCAATTTGCGTCCAATCTTTATTGTCATCTCTGAGATACTCCCAATAAAGTTTGAGGTGATAGGCGTAGGACTTGATGGTATTGGGACTTCGCTCAATACTTTCTAGGTAGCCAATAAACTGCTCTATTGGGCGAACGGCTGAGTAGTTGTCGTCCAATACAGTCCAACTTGCTTTGTCGCTATTGGGGATGCGAATCCTTTGAACTTTCACGTTGTTGTATACATCATGTACTTTATAGAAAAGCTAATGTTTTTAATTCTACAATGTACAGTTTCCGATGTCAAGCGTTTGTTGTTTACTTTGTAGAATCTGTTTTGATGGCTCTTGTTTTGACTTTTGAGGAAGCTTTGGATGTAACTCAAATTCATTCGGTGGCGGGGTTGTTGAAGGATAAGGGAAGCTTGGTGGGCGATCGGCCTTTTCGCAGTCCTCACCATTCAGCATCGGGGCCTTCTTTGGTAGGTGGCGGCAGTTTTCCGCGTCCGGGTGAAATTTCTTTAGCACATCGCGGCATACTTTTTCTGGATGAATTAACTGAGTTTAAAAGAGATGTTTTGGAGTTTTTGCGACAACCGCTGGAAGACGGTTATGTGACGATTTCTCGAACTAGACAATCGGTGATGTTTCCGGCGCAATTCACTTTAGTTGCAAGTACGAATCCTTGCGCTTGCGGTTATTACGGCGATTCGATTCAACAGTGTACTTGTTCGCCGCAAAAGAGGGAGCAATATTGGGCAAAACTTTCGGGGCCTTTGATGGATCGGATTGATTTGCAAGTGGCGGTTAATCGTTTGAAACTACTCGCCACTATGCTATGCTGTTCTGAAACATAGGCGGCTATGTTAGGCGGCTAACGCCGGAAATACAGGCAAGTGCAGAAACCTAGAAAAAGTCTAGAAAACCAGAACCTCGATAAATCAATAGTTTCAGGAGAAACAACCATGAGAGCCGATAAGCGTCCCCAACCTTGTGATGTAACCGTTTACTCTGATAAAGGTTCCTTAGCCTTGCGCTTTCCCAAGCGCCATAACCCGCTGTGGGAACAATTGGACGGTAAGCCGCTCAACGGCAAGGCTAAGTGCTTAGGAATAGGTAAGTATGGCTACCGGGATAACCCGGAGGACTGGAAGCGGGCGTTGCAAATTGCGATCGCACTTGAAGGTGACCTCGACCACCCTGAATGGGAAAAATTATTTGACCCTACCCTTGCTAAGTACGGACTTGGGGGAGGTAAATACGCCAAACTCGCTGACGTGCTACAACTACCAGGCACGGTACAGGCTAAGCCTGAAATAACCGTAGGGGAGATGTGGGAAGCATACCTAGAGTGGAAAAAAACTGTTGTTGAAGAGACAACGTTTAAAGTAACTTTTGGCGGCACATTCTCTAAGGCAATTAAAGGTATAGTTTGGGACGAGACAAAGCGCGAACACTCGCAGTGTGAATTAAATTTAGCCAGACTTTCTCTTAGCGACAAAAAAGACATTATCTCTGTGTTGTCTGATTTATCGCTTTTTAAAAAGTCTTACCTTGTAAGCGAGCTTAATCGAGCTTTTGAATTCTGCAAAACAAAAGGAGTGCTAGTTAACCCAACTACCGAAAACCCTTTCACTCTCGATAAGTTCAGTACACCTACTGTTACAACTCAAGATAAATATGCACCAAAAATGGTGAACGGTGAATTAAAAGAGTGGCACGAAGTGTTAGACGAAAAAGACCTCGAAAATGACAAACGTGCTTTTGCTAAGGAGGAACGTGACATCATTATTAAGGCTTTTTATGCTGCACCCCCATCTAAGGCTTTTTACGCACCCATAATTGAGTTTTACTTTTTAACGGGATGCAGAACATCAGAAGCGCTTCCACTTACTTGGAACGATATTGATTTTGAAAGAAATTTAATTCGTTTCAGTAAATCGTTAGGTTCGTCAACACGAAAAGTCAAAGAAACTAAAACAGGTGAAACGAGAATTTTTTATTTTAGTGAAGGTTCTCGACTAAAAGAGATGTTGCTAAAGTTAAAAAGTGAAAGTTTAAACAGTCTAGTTTTCCCGAACAAAAAAGGTTGTTTTATGTCATTTACGTCTATCGGTGAAAACTGGATAGGCAAGAAACATAAAAGAGTTTTAGGTGATGGCACAAATGTTGAATATTACTATCCTGGTATCGTTCGACAATTAGCCGATGAAGGCAAAATAAGTTGCTATCTCTCTCCCTATCACACCCGTCACACTTACATCACCCTTACAGCTCACGCTAACTCGCACAACAATAACGCTTTACTACATATAGCTACTGCCTGTGGCAACAGTGTAGATGTAATTCTGAGGCACTACCTCGGAGTAAGTGAAGAAGCTAAAATCGTGGAAGTGTAATTCTAAGCCCCACCCTACTGATCGCCCCCTAAAAAGGGCGGTTTTTTGTTGGCGATCGTCCGGCACGGAAGCCGGAAACTTTCAGTCACGTTGTGTGTATAGTGTGAATCAGAGCAATAGAGTCTCTGTGTGCTTCTGCCTTCATTTATTAGCTTAGCCGCCCGTGTTAGGCGGCTATCTGTAAACCTAGGCGGCTAACAACAAAAAACCCGGTTGTTACACCGGGGAAAACCTAGAACCAGGATAAATCAATCCATAGTTAAATTTTACACAACTGGGGGAGTAGTTTGTTCTGACATCCTCGTTACTAGCTCTTGCAATTGAGTTTGAGTAACGCTTTCGTCGGTCACTTCAAGCCCGTTTTCTTCTTCGAGTTTGGCAACACGCTCAGATAGGATCGAATCGCGTTCTACCAGTATTCTGAAAGCCTCGATAATCAAGCTCCAAACGTTCATTGTGTTTGTCCTTACGCGTATTAGTGGCGTATCAAGCATAACACGGCTACCCCGCCTTAGTGCGGTAAAAACTACGGCTTATACGGTGAAACTAAAAATCAACGTATTATTTTATACACAATATTTAAAAGTAGGGATACTGTGCCAGTTTCTGTCTCTATTTATTAGCTTAGCCGCCCGTGTTAGGCGGCTATCTGTAAAAAAGGACTCCTAAACACCCTTCGACTTTTTATCTTTGAGACGCTTGACCACCTCCTTTAGTTCTGGCTTCATGTCACTTTTTTTAGGGTTGATACCCATTGCATCTTTCACCAGAAAAATATCGAGAGATTTTATTTTGAGGAGTTCATCTTTTTTCCTCAGGAACTCTTCTCGAATAGCACCTTTTCCGGCTGCTTCTCTCTGTTGTTCTGTAGTTCCTTTGGTGTTACCGCCACTACTTCCACCGCTAGGACTTTTTCCAGTTGATGTACTTTTACCGCCTGTCGATTTAGCCATTTCTTAACGCCTCGCTTATTGAAATCTGACCGGGCTTAAACTTCCACTTAACGATAGGTACTAAACTCGGGTTTAGCATTGTACCTAATATATTTTCGACTTCTTGGTCTGTTTTAGCTCCCGATACGTTAATTTTTTTAGGTTCTTTTTTACCAAAACCTTTGTGGGTTTCATGAATCGTGAAGCAAACTGGAAGTAATTCTGTCTCGGGTAGTGGCTCTAGTCCTATCCCATCTCCGACAAATTCAATTTTTCTACCGTTCTCGGCAACCGTAGCCATTATCTGAACTAACTGCATCATCGCAGCTATTTCAAACCGTTGAGTGCTGTTACCGTCACTCATCGCCTCAGCCATCATTTCGTACATACTAGATGCCCAAGCAGTAGCATTAGCATTTTGCCATTCAGAGCCAAGTGGCTTACTTTTAGGATTGATAATCAGCCCGTTGGCAAGCATCCTAAACAGCGCTTGGAAGATTGCATAATAATCAACACAATCCTCATTACCTTTGCCTCCCGGTGCGAGAAAAAGTTTACTAACAGCAAATTTATTTTTTTTAAGTTTGGCTATTCCGAGATACTTGTATATTTCTTCTACTTTGTCGCAGCAATCCATAGGTTTATAATGTTGTGGGTGATTGGGTAATTGAACTCTAACCAGAGGAAGTTCTTTTTTTGTTGGTATGACAAATCTATTTACAATGTACTGCACATAATAGCTATTTCCTCCTGTATAAGTACATATTCCTGAACCTGTCGAATTTACAATTTTAGTGCGATTACTTGCTAGTGCGTTCCAATTATTAAAAAAAGCATTAATATCGCTAGCCTTGCCAAGTGCCAGAAAAAGAGAATCGGCATCCGGCGTACCAAAATGTACATTGTAGGCAGCGCCGGGAGGGTTTCCTCCTGTTGTTTGATTGCTTATAATTGGTGCCGTAATTCGCCTTAAAGTTACCAGAGAGCTTCCGCTGTTATATCCGGTTCCAGAGATTACACCTGCACGTTTTATTGTCGTTGTGCGGTCGCGTTTTACGCATTCAAAGGCATTTAAACCCCACGCAGGACGGTAATAAGACAAACGCGAACATTCTTCTGATCTTGCGTCTTGAATACTTTCTGAAATAATCCTCCACGAAGGGTTTAATGTAACTAAATTAAAATTAGCTAAGTTAGCTTCATCGTCAGGATGAACATCACCAGTGATGTCAGCTTTTCCTTCGCGATTAAACCCTAGATGGTCGCTTATGAATTGCCCCCCGCAGTCATAAGGAACTCCGTTGTAATAACTCCAGACTTGTTTTGTATTGCCTACAATTGCTACGCAAACAGGATCGCCATCTGGGATGTAGGTATTGTTAATTATTGGCGGTAGGGGTGTATTTGGTGTTTGTGCCGTCGGCGTCGGCGTGGGTGTCGGCGTGGGTGTCGGCGTAACTTCTTCCCCCGGCACTGTTATTCCTTCGTCAGGCTGAAACCCTATCCCTATTTCACCACCGGGTAATCGAATACTAATGCCCCCTGATACGCCACCTTTTGCATCTTTGGCAGCGTCAATAGTTATTCCAAAAGCACTGATAGCCCCTCCAATAGAGCCGTCAACTCCAGCTTTCCCTTCAACCCCAAAACCAGCTACGCTAACACCTCCCGATACTTGCTTGATAGACGTACTGCCATCTTCATTTACGTCAAACTCGGCGCCAATAGATACTCCTAGTTTGCCTTTGGTTGAACCAAAATTTGCCCCTACAGCTACAGTATTGTTTGTTGCGTCATTCTCGATCGTGATGCCTTGTGCACCAATCACCCCACCTAAATCAATTTTGGCTCTAGCCTCGATATCAAAACCGCCGATCGAGCCTATTTCTTGTTTAATTCCAAACCCTGAATTAGTTGACGATTTACTGCTTTCTGGTTTTCTATCCAGTGATACGCTACTTCTTGATGCCATTGTTATATAAAACGTTTAAGAGCAAACTCTATAAATCCTAAACCACTAATTATTATATTAAAACTCGGTTTTACTTCTAATCCTCGATTAAGATTTCCGATTAAAGACCGGAAAGTTAAAATGTTTGTGTCACTACCATTATGTTGTTGAAGAATTATTGTATCCTCTACTACCACCCCGCCTGCTTTCCATCCAATCCCACCAGACAGTCGAGTATTGCCGCCCATTTGCCAGTGGCTGTAACTATTCACACCGTCGTTGTATTGGTAGTTAACAATTAATTCGTACAATCGTACTTCTTGCCAAGCATAAGGGATTATTAATCCCGGTATTGTGTACCAAGTGTTAGCTGTCCAATTAACTCCCGTAGTAAGCTTTAAGACGATATCTTTTTCAAAATAAGGTGTTTTAATAGCGCTAGCGAAAGTCTTAAAACCGTTGATAGTTTCATCGCTAGTTTTATTCACTTTGGTAGCAAGTGCATTATTTATAGTCGCAAAAAAGTTGGCGTCATTGTTAATTGCGTTGCCAAATTCTTTTAGAGTATCAAGGTTTGCAGGCGCTGTTCCCACCCAATCAATAATCGCTTGGTCAATTTGTGCTGGGGTAGCAAAACGTGATTGAGGCAAAGCTTGCACTACTCCAGTCGTAGCGTCACGCCCTAAAAATGTACCAGCAGTTAAGCTTGTTAACCGTCCTTCGATTGCTAGCTGTAAAGTTGAAACTTGTTGTCTAAGTTCTTCTATCTCGTTATTTTTTTTTTCGCTTTCGATTCTAATAGCAAATTCTAATTCTAAGAAATCACCAGTTTTTAGTAAACCGTTACCGTAGTCTACTAGCTGAACGGCAATTTCATCATTTTGTTCTAAAATTCTTAGTTGCTGTTTCGTCATGTAGGGGTTCAATAAATCGAGGTAATCCTTCCTACCCCTGTTAACCATGATTAACTCTGCTTTTTCTCGATAAGTTGTTTCCCCGGTTTTGCGAGTAAGTATCCTAATACCAAATTTTTGAGAGGCATTTTCAGCCGCAGTGAACAAAGCCATTTTTTCGGCTTCGCTTTCATCACCGTCAAAATCGGGGAATTTGAACAGGGTAAATGACTTTATCGAACCGTTAGCATAAATTGCTTCTAAATACACTGCTATTTCATCTTCTGGATCGACGGTCATATTCCTTAGATGGAACACTTCAGTAATAGCGGTAGTGGATGTCGGCGTTAGAGAAAGTGGAAAAGTTTTTGTACGTGTACCCACAATATTGCCTTTTGTAGTGTTTTCGTCTTTATTTTCTGTCTTAGCCGCCCGTGTTAGGCGGCTATCTGCGAAAAAGAAGGTAAATCAAGTCATTACGACAAATTCATTGAATCCGTCGAGCGCCCCTTCTTTCAGTCCTTCGAGAAAATTACCTAAATCTGGATTAGTCTCAGTTATTTTCTCTAGTTTGTCATCAACTTTTTGATTGATTACAAATGTTTGACCGTCTTGCAGTCCCCAGTTAGCGATTTTATCGTCAATGGGTTTAATGCCCGTTTTAATATTTTCCCGCGCTAGCTTTCTTAGGTTCATATAACCTATTTTAAAAGCAAGATTGCGAGCATACCGAATAAAAGCGTTAGCAAGGTTAGACAGTTCGTCAATAATTTCCTCAGTTATACTGTTCCCCGTATCTTGCTCTGCTTGAATAGATATTGCCGCTGCACCTGTGATATTTATTTTTAGCTTGGGGTTGCTCTTACCCCCTCCCAAAAACATTCCGATCAGTGTACGTCCGACTGTCTCACCAAAAGTGTTCATAAACGAACTGTGAACGCTTTTTAGTTCTGCAAGGATAGCGTTATCGCTCTGCAACCAGTCAACATTAATAATCGTATTTGTCGTTCCCACGATTGCCTGCTGTAGGGTTGGTAGCATCGCCCCGATCGCGACACCGCCCAAGCGAATACTGCCCAAAGCACCCCACATAGAAGCAACGCCGCCGCTGGCGAGAGCCGTAAGCCCTGTTGCACTTCCAATGAACCATCCCGCTACAGCAACGGCAGCGCCACCTGCTAGAAATCCAAGGGGGTCATCTTTCAACCACTGACCGAATAATGCCCAGTCTCCACGTCCGATCGCGGCTAGTAATTCTTTGCCACCCTCAAATATTTTTTTACCAAATTCAACAACTGTTTGTACCCCTTTTTTGATAGCACCCCACACTTGACTAGCCGCATTTTGCAACCATTTACCGGGTTGAAGTCCCTCAATCGAAAAAGCTAGCGCGCTATTTTCAACTGTTACCCCCCAAAATTTATCTGTCATGTTTTTTGCTGTTTGTAATTTTCAAGTTGCTGTCTCAACTCTGTCGCTTCTTTTTCAAGGTTAGTAAGTTTTTCCTCTGTAGTGTTAATTTCTGCTTGCTTGTCCATCCATTTTTGGTAAGTTTCGCGATACGCTTTGTTATCTTTAATTTTCACGTTGTTAACCACTCCGTCGCTGTTTCAATGATTGAACCGTTAGCGCCCATAGTTGAAGTGTAGGGAAGTACAATTGTTCCCGCATATTCAAGAGAATTGTAATCAAAACTCAACGTGCAGTTAGTTAAATTATTGGGGTTTTTAGTTGTGGGTTGGTTTTGCCAGTGAATGATGTAATTCACTACATCTATAAAATACTGGCTCAGTGTAGTCGATTTTATTGTTCCAACTGGGGAACCAGCGGTGAAAGTAAGTGTTGATAGATAAGGTACTGCACTGTCAGAAAAAGTTCCCGTTGAGGCGTTGTATACGACTTGTCCGGGTATCGTGAAATCGCCTTCTAAAATAAACTCGTCACTTTTTGTCATGTTGAGTCTTTGGGGGGTCAGCCCTTTTTCTGCACTGTTAATCAAGTGTGACAACTGCCACAGTTGCCCTTCGATAGTCGTTGCATTTACTGTTGCCCCCGTTCCCGCTGTTACTGTTGCCATATTTACCTTCTTTTTTTACAGATAGCCGCCCGTGTTAGGCGGCTAAGCCCAGAAATATACTCGAAAACTGACCAACTAACTTCCTTTTGTTTTGGCTGCGAGTGCGATCGCAAAACCGAACAGGGTACTCGCCAATGTGGTCAGATTGACGGGTGCATCGCCATTAGCCCTTAATCCGATAGCTAGCGCCGCAAAGGTAGCGGCAGTAGCGCTACAACACAAAAAGAACATTAAACCTCGAAACACGTAACGATCCATTTCAAGCATCTTCTATAGCTCCCCAGTCGGTACGGTTCGGTATAAATTCTTCTGGATATCCAGCGCGAGGGTGTATAAAACCTTCTCTTTCTAAAATAGCTTTATTGTCTCGGACATCGCATTTTAATGTCCCAACTTGATTTAACAAGTTATCGTGATTTTGTTGTAATTTGCGAATATCGCTTCCGTACTTAGTAACGTTTTTTAGTGTTTCATTATTTGCCTTGTCTGTGTCATTTTTAATTTGACGCTGTAAATCTTTAATTTCTAGCGAATACTTGTATGAAGCAAAAGCGAATCCACCTGCTGCCGCACCGCTCGCTATACCTACAAAAAAACCAATAATTTCTAGTAATTCCTTTGTCGTCACCTTAATTTATATCTCCTACATATTCCCACGCAAATAACGATACATTCCCGCTGTAATTAGCATCAAATATTAAAGTATAGTTGTTAACTATTTGAGGGTAAGTAATTATTTGCAATCGATTTACATAAATTTTGAAAGAGCTATCGAGTTTAGCATCGTTGCCACCTCCCACTACAAGTCCGCTATTTACTTCCCGACTAAGAAAACCGCCCCACCTCCAAGGGTCTATAACAGTGCCTGGAAGTGAAAACAAAATAGCAATAGCGGGGGCTGATAGCAATATTGGACACACTACACGGGTATATTTATTGCTATCAGAAGGGATTGAGTTTAATCCCCAAACTTGATTCCACGAATTTTGATTAAACGTGAAATTCACTTACTACCTACTTAGCTTTAGCTAGTAAAGTTGCCTGTTCAGCAGCAGAAGCAGGTGCATCAACATTAGTAGAAGTTTCTGCTGCTGCCTTTAAGGGAAGCGGGTAAGTTTTACCGCCCTTGATTGTGTACTGAGCATAAATTTCAGTCGCGCTTGGTGCGGTAGAAGTACGCTGAATTTTAGTATCGGGAATATATTCGGCTAATGCCTCTCCGATTTGCGAAACAGTCATGCTGCTAGGGAAAGTAAGCGAAATAGTTCTGTTTGTTTTTTTAGCCTTAGCTCCAGTTTTTAACGTTACCGTTTTAGCTCTTGGGCTTGCGTCTGGTGTGTAGCTAATTTTTCCAGCCGCTACCACAACATCTTTTGCCACTCCCGTAGCGTCAATCACGGATTTTGTATACCCGGCTCTATCCCTGTTTGCTTCTCCAGACGGTACATATTGTTGGGCAACAATATCGAGAAAATCTGCTACACGATTAGTGCAGGTAAAACATCCAATTAAATTCTCTTTTGCTGCATCCGCAGGTTTTTCGCTTGGGTCTTGTCCTTTATAACCAACTAAAAACGCTAACCTAGCCATAAACACTCCTTTCAAATTTATTATTTTGATTGTAGTCAACAAAATTGACATTTTATCTCAAAAAGTTTTATCGAAACCTATAGGGTTAGCACAAGTTTTTTCGTGCTAACTTGTACTTACAAAAATTTTATTTTGATTTAGTCTCATGCCTCAGAAACCTACCGACAAGCGTCTCACTCTCGACGGCGATGAACCGTCCCTACTTTTTGCGATTAACGATTTACTGTCTACGGGTGGTATTGATTTTGACGATTGGTGGAAGGAGTTTTCTAAACCCCCCACAAGTAAAGCTGGAAAAGAAATAGAAATTTGGACTAAACCTAAATTTATTGATGTCACGCCCGTAGGCAAAAGTAATATTGGTAGGTGGATTAAATATTTTCCCGACAAAGAAGACGAAAGCACATTTTACAAGTTGTCAGGCTCTGACCGAGACTTGGTTTATCACATTACGGCAATTGGCTACCAACAAGGCGGTAGCGCCGAGAATGTATCGGGTAAAAATAGTAAACCACAACTTAAGGGTTTTCCATTACTGGAACTTCATTTTATCAGTCCTGAGAAAAAAGCAGGCGTTAAGTGGATACGGTGTGCGGGTTATACCGACGACGAAAAAATAGCTGCACTAAAGCTTGCCAAACTGGTAACACCTGCTGACATTAGAGGTTGGGCTACCAAAATTAAGACTATTTTTGGTGACGCTAAGTATATCTGGAGAAAAGGCGATGAATGCTTGTCGTACACCGGGCAGATAGCCCGATTGCAGGGACTTGAAGGGTATGCCTACGTGCGAAACAAGCAAGACGGCATTGACTTGTTTGCGGCACTGCTTAAAATATTTGACGCCGTACCCGATAAGGACGGCTTTAATAGAAGCGAGAGTACATCTACAACCAAGTACAAAAAACAAACCAAAGAGATTACCGTAGCAGGGCAAAAAGTGATACCAGACGAACGTCGTCCATTAGTCGATTGCGAGTTTGACCACGCGGTACTAAAACTACCTCTGCTGAATAAACCGATCCCGTTAGTCAAGCGAAACGTGATTTTGTATAAATGAGAGTATTTGAGTGTATTTCTGGGCTTAGCCGCCTAACACGGGCGGCTATTTGTAAAAATGAAGGTATTTGCCCGAATTTGCGGCTTGACTTGAAGTGACTTTTGGTGCGATCGTCAAAATAATAGAACACCCGTACGGCGCGTCAACGCTTTCGGGGTGCATTCGCCTCCAGTTGGTTCAGAACTCTTGGCTACTTTATTATGTCACAACAGTCCGCTTGTCATTCCCCCCGATCGCAATTGTTAACGTATTCGTGGGATGCCCCTTTGGCGCTCCGCTGGTATCGGGATGCCGTGTTTGACGGCATTTCCCACAACGTTGCGATTCAAACCCTTAACACCCTTAAATCGGCGCAGTGGTTGCACTACTACCAAGCCCCAGTAATGTTGCCCGAACAGGTGGACGCTTTTTACGGCGTCGAGCCGAAAACTACCGATCGCCTGATACGCAACTTTGAAGGGCAACTCACGGGGGATGGTTTATTTGCTTGCCCGGAAACCTTTATTGAGTATGCTGAACCCGTACTCGGGTTGTGCTGGATAGGTAAACCTCACCTTAATTTTTTATTGCCCCCACGGGCGGTACTCAAGCTGGCTTGTTGGATGCCAGCCACCGATTACACTATTTGGGCCTTGAGTGCAATTGCCATAGCAGCATCTAAAGCTTACGAGCCGCTACCCGAACCCGTGAGAATGACTCAGCACTACCGAATAGTAGAAAAACGAACCGCCCCCAAGGATAAATTGGCAATGCAAGCCGAGGCACAGGATAAAGGGATTTACGCCTATGCCAAGCACTTTGGGGACTTGAAGTCGGGCATAACTTACAAGCGGTTACTCACCCATGCCGAACGGGGCGGACAGTTCCCGCCAACTCGGCAAGAGCTTAATGAGTTGTTGGTTGAGTTTTAAATTGTGCGATCGGTACGCTCAGAAACTAAAAAAGCTAGGTTCACACTATGCACACGGTGTGACTCTAGCTTTCCTCTTGTCTGCATTTCTAAGCTTAGCCGCCTAACACGGGCGGCTATTTGTAAAAATAGACTTACTTGCTCAGGTAGTGAACCCAGAACTGACCGTCGTAAGCACAGGTTTTTTCTATTAGTTCGTAGCTGTAATGCAAGTATTCCCCGCTTAAATCCGTGCGGTAGCCTGTTTTAAACCACTCGCCGTATGGATCATGAACTATAAACCCGGTACTGTCGTACCCTACTCCGACGATGATGTGGCCGGGTTGAGTAAAATAACCGTGCATTATAAAAGGATGCCCACTACTTAAATGCTCTCTACAACGTTGAAACGTACCGTAAGCGGTGAAGTCATCCTTAATGCCGTAATCACGCGCTACTCGCGCTAAGTCTTGGGGGTAATGTTTGTTTAACCCCTTATCAGACATATATTGATATAGTTCGTCTTCAAGCTGAATATTTTTATTTTCTCTATATTTGCCATCAAACGTGTAGACAAGACCTACGTCGTAATACTCCAAACACATAGCCAAGCTCGTAACGTTACAAGTCGAGTAGGGTTCAAACTTGTTATCTAGCTGCATTTTGTAAGGGACAGTTAATCTAACGCTGTCCTTTTTTGATTTTAATTTGTCATTCATATTTTTCCAGAACCAGTGAGTGTGCATCGTTAATTTATTGTAACTTTTGTTAACAATTATTGTAATGTTTCGAGAACAACAAAACTTAAACTAACTGCACAATAAAAAGGTGAACAAGAAACGAACCTTGACAACAAAATAGTGAACCAACAAAAGCGAAAGTACAACAACCAGAGGGTGTACTTTGACCCGCTTAAAGATGTCGCGTATTGGGACGGTGCTTTTGGAACTCGTGAATTTAGGCTCGTTAAGGACTTGAATTTCTCAGTTCTAAAAAGGTGTTACCAATTTGATTCGATGCACGAATACTACTGCTACAGAATCGTTTCACTTAAACTGCCACCTAACTTACAACTTTTGAGACAAGTAAGTTTTTTGGTAGTTCCGAAAAGTGATTTAGGTTCAGCAGTTACTTACCGTGCGGATTTAGTTGTTGTATCCAAGGATGTTATCGAAAAAAGTGTTCGCCATTGGGCTATGCAATCGGAACCTATTCCTTTTGATTTTTTAATAATTGAACCAAAAGGGATACTAACTGATTCTGCACGCCTCAAGCATTTAATGCTGTGTGCATCAAATAAAGTCACGATGCAACAAATACTTTTTGTAGCTAGTAACTACGCATCGTTAAACTTGCCGAGTGAAGTGAAATCATCTCTGTTTTACTTGGCAACAGCACTCGAAGAAAAACTTGAGTTAATTTTTGGAGAATAAACAAGTGGAAGTTGAAACTACCCCGTGGTACGAAACGAGAAGCCTCATCTCACCTCAAATCGAGATGCTTCAGGAAGACGGAATGATTCAGTACAAGAAATCGTTCCTAAAAAGTGAAAGCCCTAAGTCGGCAACACTTAAGCCGAGGTTTATTCACTACAACGTGAATTATGTCAAGTATTGTTTACTGAAAGAGTTTTACCAGCTTTTGTTTGACGGGGTTAGACAGGACGTTTTTAAAGAAGACGAACCAAATCAGCTAATTTATCTAATTGGCGATGCCATAACCGAATTTACTCAATACTGCCGAGAGCAGTCCTTAGAGGAAAATCCGCAGGAACTGTTTCGCACATTTTGCAAGATTCACCTCTTGATTTAAGCCCTTTTCCACAAGTAGCCGCCTAACACGGGCGGCTAAGCTCAGAAATACACTTGAAAACACCCACTTACCACCAAAATTATGACCGTAAATTTCTACGAAGGCAAAGACAACAAACCTCACCGTCTATTTGTTGTATCGGATCGAGTGACTATGCACGATCGGATTGTTTTTACCGAGGCGTGTTTCGCCGTAGATGACAAATGCGTAAGCTTCTACGGGGTTCTATCCTTTCAATGTGTCGGAGTAGAAAGCTCAAAGGATAAAGCTTGGAAAGTTGACGGTCAAAAAGTTCTCTTGAGCTTTTACAAAGATAAGAAGCCTACTTGGAATAACGAAACGAAAAAGTTTGAGGACAAAGAAGTAGATGCTAGTGAAAGCTACCTTTACGGCTTTGCCAAAGATGTTTTGAAGAACGTTGACGGCAATTGTGCTTCGGTAGTTATCGCGCCGTATGTAGCACCTCAGTTTTTAGAGGACATGAAAGTTCCACAGGAAGAAGCGGTAATAGCTTACTGGGAAGGAAAAGTTAAAAACACAATTGTTGCCGTCAAAACGGATTTCAAACTGTTAACTGACAGTGATAAGGAATTGCTAAAAACTACCTCTTTAAGTTCCACGGGCGGAAAAACCTACCAAAAACCTGAAAGCGAAAGCGAGAAATTAGAGGCAAGGTGGGAGTTCTTAAAGCATCACTTAGGTAAAAATTACCCTATCAGTTCGCTGTACGAATTGGGTGCTTTACTCGCACATTCACATACCGACGACGAAGGCGCTAACGAACAGCAAGCACTAGCTAAGACACTTGAACTGATTGCGAGAATGTGGAAATGACCAACAAAGATTTGCCGCTCGAAATTCAGCAAGCCTTACAAAACCCCGCAGAAGAAGGACAAGAGATAACTGGAAGTGACGAGTTAGATATAGGTAAGTACGCGAGGCTTAAAAGATTGAAGCAGGATGACAGCGATAAACGCTTGATTGAAGGTGAATCAATTGGCAAAAAAATTGAAAACCTTTTTCGGTTAACTGTCGCAATTCCTAACCCTGAAATTGCTTATCCCTTACTTGCAGCTTATGCCTCTATTCCTAGTGTTCTGTGCGATGTTCTCCCCATACTTGAATTGAGAGGCGAGCCGGGTTCCGGGAAAAGCGAGTGCATTAAAATTCTCTCTCGCGTAACGGGTAGCATCCTTAATGCACGTTCTACCGCTGCCAGCATCAAAAACGACATCAACGCAATTCGATGGGTAGATCCGTCTACTTTCTCAATTGAGAAAAACTGTTTCTACCTACTAGATAACGCTGACAGCGAGTTTTTTGAGGAAAGAGACGTACTCACCGCACTTTTGAACGGATACGACAGATACACGGACAAACAGAGTATCAGCAACGGGAAAGGTCAAAACATACCTTTTTACGTGTTTTGCCCAAAAGTGTTTACTACCGTGTGGCGAATTGGCAGTAGCGAGATAAAAAGACGGCTTATCACCGTCAAATTTAAGTTTGGACTCGACTTAAGCGGTTTAGTTAACCCCGACACTTTAGCCATTAACTCTCTCAAAAAGGAGCTTAATAATTTTTGGAGCAATCTTGCTAACTGGGATTTGTACAGTGAGTTTCAGGGAAAAGTAAAGGGTAATTTTCCTTCTAGTTACTCATTGCAGCAGTGGAAGCTTGTATCGGATGTAATAGCTTCTGGTTTGTCTACGGGCGTCTGGGATTCCTTAAGCGAAGCTTTAACTTTTTTTGAAGCTTATTTTGAGTTTCGAGAAAAGTCAAAGGAAGGAATTTACGAAACTATCCTAGTTGACACCTTAGCTGAGTTGTCGGGAATTCCGCACAAAGAATGGGCATTAAGCCCCCCATCTATTTTGGTTGAAGTAGACCCCAAAAGTTTAAAAGCAAGGATGGATTCTCACACAGAATCGGGACTGATACCAAAAGTTAAACCCGATCAGCTTCAGATGGACGTGAGGGCTTTAGGTTGGGGAGTGATACCTAAAGGAGGAAAGTACATTTACAAGTTTGTCAGAAAATGAAAACTAAAAAGTTGGATTTTACTTGGATAGAAGAGGTAGAGAACTTAGTTAAAAGTCCTAAGTTCTGCGAGACTATTTCAGCTTGCCAAGGGTTGCTCGAAGAAATTAACAGCTTGATACCGACATCACACATGAAGTTCCTCAAACTAAATCTGAGTTTGGCAGTTGACTTACTTGAAGTCTGCCGAAAGCAAATATTTAGGTTGGTACAGTTGCGCCGACGTGACTGGTTCGTTTAAGTCCTTTTTAACAAATAGCCGCCTAACACGGGCGGCTAAGCCAAGAAATACACTCAAAGGCAGGCAATATGAACAGTATTCACGAATATTACGACAGCATGGCTGACATCTCAGTCACGACAAGAGAGGCAATTGAAAGCCTCGAACTAGCCAGAAAAAATGTACAAGAAGCTTTGCGTACAATCAACGGTTTTAAAAAACACGGTGACATGACAATTTCTTTCGTTTCAAATGTCACCACAAATGACGTACACCGCAATCTGCTATTTCTCGAATTGTTGTTAAACCAAACCTTTGGTGTGACTAACACACTTACCTTTCAAGAGTTACTAGAGCTAACTAGCTATGAACTAAAGGAAGAGGATTTTCAACAATGGTAAAAAACGAGATTCACGCTCGATTGTCACCTCACTTGATGGAAGCACTTAAACGTATTTGCGTTGAAAAAAAGTGCAATTTATCAGATGTGGTTCGCGCTGCGCTTGTACTGTACGTTGATGCGCGTGAATGTCAAGACCTTTTTGAACGCCACAAACTTTTAAAAAGTGAAAATAGCTTAGAGATTGGTTTGATTGGCACATCTTTAGAAACAACGCGGGCAACGCCCGACTTACTTGACGAGCTTGAATCCGAAAACGTTATTGACTGGTAAAAGGAGTGATACTATGACTGACCAAGATTTAATTCAACAATTGCAAACAGCTATGTCCCTTTTGGTTGATATCAGCCGAGAATTGAGTCAACGGCAAATTAAAGCACCCGTTTCGACTGACGGTAAGTTGGCAAAAACACCTTCAGCAAAGAACGATCCGCTTGAATTTTACGCAAGTCACTGCACGTTCAAAGCAAGGGCTGAGATTACTGCTGGGGAACTTTTTCTAATTTACAAACAATGGTGCAATGACGGCGGTTCATTGTCACGAGGTAGAAGACCGTTTTTAGATGCGATAGCTCAACTAGGTGTGACTGACAATATACAGGGAGTAGTTCGAGACAAGAGCTACACGTTCAAGAATCTTGCTGTTAAAGCAAAGTAAACCAACGTTCGAAATGACCTTGAACTAGCTCTTTCACCTTAAAGCAGATGCAAAAACTACCTACCTTTGACAGTGCCAAGCACGAATTTACTTATTTTGCAGTTATTGCGATGAAAAGCGCGATGGCTGTTGAAGCGCTCGAAAACCGCTTGAATATCATTTCAGAAGCTATCAACGAACTAATCGATAGAGACTCAACTGTTGACTTGGAAGCCTTTAAAGCGAGTTTCTTAACTCAATTAACAGAACTACTTGACCAAAACAGTGAACCTGAGGATTTCGTTAACAGCCCACAAACAGACGCAACAGATTCAGGAGACAGACTGCGGTTACTCGAACTTCAGTACGAACTGATAGCCCAGAGAGTTGCAAAAATTGAAGCAGCACTCGGTCACGAGAAAGTTGAAGAAGGAAAACTAACCAATATCTTTGACCTGATGATTTAAGTCCTTTTTTACAAATAGCCGCCTAACACGGGCGGCTAAGCCAGGAAATATACTTGAAAACATGAAAATAAACCCTAAAAGTTTAAATAATCTAAAACCCGGTGCAAATAAAAAAGATGCGGTGCGCGTAACGCTAACCCTTAAACCAGAGACGGTTAAGCTTCTAAAAATGACCGGGAATATGAGTCAGGCAGTAGATAAGTTCATCGAACTGGTTAAACAGGGGTGCGTACAGCACGACGGGATGCTTAACCCGCTCCCTCCCCGGTCAGAACCCGAAAAGTTAGAATCACAAGATACACATAGCGAGAATGAAGCGATCGCACCCCCGTGCCGGGGAAAAAAGCCACCTTACTGGACAGAGGTACTCACACGAAGGGAGATGATAGACCGTCTCTTCAGTGCTTACAAACTTGACAACACGCCCTGTGGCGCTGCCATCAAAGATTGTTACGGTAGGTTGTGGTACAAAGAGGCAATCGGCAAGCATAACGAGAGTTTGCGCCCACTGGGTTCACGTGCGGATACTGTATGGTGTCGCTAAAAAATGTTAGGTTGTAGTTCTATTGGTTTATCGAAGTTCTCGCTCGTCTCTTTACTAGGGATAGCGGGAGCTTTTTTATTTGTGGATGTAGGCTAGAAACTATCTAGAAATCTGTCACGGCTAACGTAAGCTAACTCAGCGTCTGAAACGACGTAAATACGTTAGTAAACTAGAAACAGTCTAGAAACTAGAGTAAGAGTGGCTGAAACTATTGATTTATCGTTATTAAGGTTAATCGTTTGAAACCCGAGGAAATTACGCGACAGCCGACGGGGGAGGAGTCGGAACCGGTGCGGGTGAGGGTGCAGCGGGCGCGAGAGCTCGCTACTCGCCGTTTTCAGTCGGAATCTAGTTTGCGCTGTAACGCGGAAATGCAAAGCAGTCACATTAACACATGGTGTCAGTTGGATGAGGCTTCTCGGAATTTATTGGAGATGGCGATTCGGAAGTTGGGGCTGTCGGCGAGGGCTAGCGATCGAATTTTGAAGGTTGCTAGAACTATTGCTGATTTGTCGGGGGATGAAAGCTTGAAAACGAATCATGTGGGGGAGGCGGTGCAGTATCGGACGATCGATCGGATGCAGTAAGGCCGATGTGCGATGTTTTTCAAGTGGTAAGTTGATATATTGCAGGTCGATATTTTGGTTCGGGAATGGGTTTTCCCGCAGCTTTTGCAGCTTCCAGCCATGCTGTTTTAGCAATCTGTACTTCCTGCAAAGCTGATTCTGGGGTTTCGCCAAAAGCGGAACAGTATTTTAAATCAGGAATATCGGCAATGTAGCCTTCATCTTGGTTGCTGTAAAAAATATTGATGTCATAGTCTTTCATGGTTCATCTCGTTCAGTACAGTACAATACAATAGATATGATGCCGTAAAAAATATAAAATGGAAGCAATACAACTGTCTTTATTCTCAAAGGAGGAAGAGACAATTCCTGCTAAAAAGCAGAAGAAAGCAAAATTAGGGCGTTACGAACGCATCCAACGCGAACTAGAAGCAAATGACTGCGATCCGTACAAGATATTCATTGATGTTGAATCTCAGTCACTACCAAAATCAGACTATACATTTGTCGATCTTTTTTGCGGTGCGGGCGGCATGACCCAAGGTTTATTGCAAGCTGGTTTTCGACCAGTAGCAAGTGTTGAAATTAATCCCATCGCCTCGGCAACTCATACAAAAAACTTTCCCGATTGCCATCACTTGTGCGACGATATAAAAAACTTAAATCCCCAAAAGTTGCTCGCTGAAATTGGTTCGCCAGAAGTTCATGTTGTTGTAGGCGGGCCGCCGTGTCAAGGCTTCTCAGTTGCAGGAAAACGCGACCCCAACGACCCTCGAAATCGCCTCTTTAGAGAGTTTGTCCGCGTAGTCTCAGAAATACGTCCTTGGTATGTTGTCATGGAAAACGTACCCGGAATATTGACTATGCAAAAAGGAGCTGTTAAGCAAGCCATTTGCGAAGCTTTTCATGAAATTGGCTATCCCCATATGTCCGTTGCTGTTCTGGAATCAGCAACCTATGGAATCCCGCAAATCCGGCCGCGAGCCATTTTTATTGCCAATAGATTCGGGATGCCAAACCCCTATCCGAAGCCGCAATTTTTGCCCGAACAATACAAAGCGATTGAGTCAGCAATTGATGATTTACCAGAGTATACTCCCATCCCAGAAATCAACCACGAATGGACTCGTCATTCTGTTGAGTACATGGAAAGACTTGCTAAAGTTCCACCAGGCGGTTCTTTGTATGAAAGCTACGCCGATGCTTTCAAGCGACAGTATCCGGGAAAACCGAGTATGACTGTTAAAGAAAATCACGGTGGCACTCATATTCATCCTTATCTCAATCGCGTTATTTCAGCTCGTGAAATGGCTAGATTGCAAACTTTCCCGGATTCATTTATTTTTGAAGGTTCTATGAAAAAGGCAATGTGGCAAATTGGAAATGCCGTGCCGCCCCGCTTAGCAGAGTGTATCGGCTTTGCACTTATTCCATATTTGACTGATATTGCACTTAACAAGCCTAGCTTAGTTACTCTTAAACCTCCCGAACAGATTCAGCTAGTTTTTGATTGAGAGCATTTCGCCAAGTTTCAAAATCATACCAGCCGCATCCTGTGCAGCCTTCCTCAGCTTCAGCGCCGCGCTGATGTATGGAAGGCCAGTCTTCGCCTCTTTTATACCAAAACTTGATTCCGAAAGGTGTACCTCTTTTCCCTGTTTTGATGCAGCGTTCGCAACTTCGAGATTTTAGAAGATTGTGATTGCCTGAAGCATCTTTTTTGAGCAACTGAAACTTTGCCTTGATTTCAGATTCGCTCATAGATGCCAGGTGTGGTGGCTCATTATCTCCCCAACGCTCCATTGGGAATCTATGGTCAATTACTAACTCATGAGCTGCTCGTTTTCTCTGTTCGATTACATCTGTATAAAAGTAAACTTCGAGAATTCTTTTTACCAGAGAAGCGGGTATGTTAGCAGCAGAATTTGCTGATTTAATTTCTCCTGTCCACAAATCGCCCAAACGTGTTGCCTGACAAGTTTGACAGTATCTCTTTTCTGTTACAATAACCAGACCGGGGCGCTTCCTTGTTCCGCGCTGCAATCCCTGAATTCCGCCACCGCCAGCATATTGAGCTGATGCTATCTGTTTTCCTTCGCACTCCCGACAGTGCCATTGTTGGTCGGATAAAAGATTTAAAACTCTGAATTGGGTTGAGTCTTGTTTTAATTGAGCTTTAATTGTGCTTGCTAAATCTTGATTGCTCACTCTATATTTTCCGCTTCTATTTCTAGATTGTCGAGAAGATTGGACACTGTGATGCCTAAGCCACTAGCTAGACTTGTAAGTGCAGTGATAGAGGGATTTCTTACTCCGCGTTCGACTCCAGATATAGCAATCCTAAATCATTATCAAGACTATGATACAATTATATGCAATACTCGATCGTGAATAAAAAATGAATAACTTACAACTGCAACAAAAAGATAGAGAAAAAGAAATAGCCCAATTAGAATCTTTCATTAAAAGCGATATCGATGC
>NZ_SRRZ01000005.1 GCF_013179805.1 Microcoleus asticus IPMA8
CCAAGGAAAAAAAGCGCTTGAGTGTTCAGATGGATGAGTTATGGTCATTCGTTGATAGTAAAGGAAATCAGCAGTGGGTCTGGCTGGCATTGGATGCCCAGACTAGGGAAATTGTTGGTGTACATATTGGAGATCGTAGCGCAGTATCGGCTCAAGCTTTATGGAATTCAATGCCACCAGTGTACCGTCAATGTGCAGTAATTTATACCGATCATTGGAGTGCTTATGATTCTGTATTGCCCAGTAAACGTCATCAGAGTGTAGATAAAGATAGTGGTTTGACGAGCTATATCGAGCGCTTTAACTGTACTATTCGACAACGAGTATCTCGACTGGTAAGAAAGAGCTTAGGCTTCTCTAAAAAATTAGAAAATCATCTTGCTGCTATTTGGCGGTTTGTGCATCATTACAATGCTAATTTACAACTCTAAATGCCTACTTTTCTTTGAATTCAGTTTTATTCTCTCGATCCTTTCCTTCAGGGCACTACCCGTTATCTGGCAAAATATAGGCTCCTGTACGCGGGCTATTGGTATTTACAACACCAGGGCACTGCGGAAAATTAGGAAAATAACTTCGGAATTTCTTAGCATATGGTTCGACAATGCGATCGGGAGTTGATTTATCGCAATCGGCAACTATCCCGAATGCTGCCAAGTTTGTTTGATACTCATAATTTGCGAATAAAATGTCATCCAAATTAGTCACAAGATTGCTGCTGCCTTCACCGGCAAAAATTGCTACAGAGATACTATCATTAAATAGAATAGAAGGCATATCAAGACGTTTGTACAAATCTCCTTGTTTGGGATAACGGGGAATAAACTTGTGCCAAAATTTGTCAAATTTACTTTCCAATTTTTTTGACATATCCAATCTTGTCAACTTATCTAATTTGTTCCACTCGTCCCGAAAATCCTTAAAACCCAAAAGCTTGAGAACCTTGCCCGTAAATGCTTGATCGTGAGGTCCTTCTACTCCAATAATGGCGTATTTCACACGCGAACCTCCTGCCCCAAATCCTCCCGCAATCTTTGCAATCTTTCTCGTTCAATTCTAACTGCTTTAGTTTGTGACTCCCGTTTCTCTAAACGATAAAGAACTAAGTCTGTCTCCAAATTGCTAGCATCCAACATCGCATCAACTGTTTCTAAACTATGGGTAGTTGCAAATAATTGAACATTCATTTGCTTGCACCACTGCACAATCCAAGCAAATGAACTACGAAGTGCTTCAGTATGAATTGCTGTTTCTATCTCATCAATTAGCAAAACTCCACCTCTGACTTTTGTCAGCGTTAGAGCAATAAATAGCAAGCGACGTACTCCATCACCAAAAGAACTTAATGGTGAAATTCCCACTTGTTTGTGGTCAATATAGAGACTGCTACGATTGCCGCCATGCGAGAGAATCACTAAATCAATAATTCCTGAATCCATCACTTGCAATAGCTTAATCACTTCCGGCTTAAAACGCTGAAAGATAGCTTCTGAGAGCAAGCCAACTTGTGACTGTTCAATGCGGTGAGAAAAAGGTGTCACAGTATCAACTGACAGCATTGCATCTGAGCGAATTCGCCGATTCGTTAAACGCTCATTTTCCCAAATTTCAAAAAATTCAGATAATTCATTTGGTGAATCAGATATAATAGCTTTGAGTTCTATTTCTGCACCTCGCAGAGTATTATCAAATCCAAGATCGTCTGAAGATTGACTGTCGTCATCTTCCGATAATTCCACTCCCTCAAATTCTTGGTAAATTGCCCTCGACTCTCTTACTGAAAACTTACCATTACCAGAAACATGAGTTTCCATTGGGTAAAAATCCAATTGTTCTTCTTCTTTATTTTGAGGAAACAGCCATTTTAGTGCTTCCAGTCTTGGCTTGCGAGAATATTTGATTTCTCGTCGCCACGATGTGTTCAGCCATTCCAGCGGATCTAAGGGGCGACAATAGGTTGATATCGCCTCTAAAACACTGGTTTTACCTGAGTTATTCCCACCAACCAATATGTTGATTTGGCCCAAGTCCTGCAAGTCCAAATCTCGCAGGCCTCGGAACTTATGGATAGTTAAATTGTCAAGGTGTTTCATAATTATCACTTGGGCGTATAATAAGTCGATCGCACTTACCACTCCTTAATCTGCTTCTTGTCTAATTTTGCCCATTCATTAAAATCTGCAAAAGCAGAAGATTCAAAAACAATTCTTCTGCTCATTCCAAATCGTGTAAATTAACTTCAACTAAATTTTGTCGCTCTTTAACATTTTCAATAGCTTTCAAAAGTCTATTCTTGTTGACCTCTGATTTTCGATTATGATAATTATAGCGTTTTTAGTCTAATGACGTGGAACATAATTATAGCATAGCCACACCCGAAACCCTCAACCTCGCCCAACCAACCCAAACCAGCCTCAACGCCTTCTCTCCAACTCCTCTGCATCAACGGCAGGAAATTCGATAACCCCGATCGCCCCGCCGATATCTACCTGAAACGGACTGTTTTAGAGACTTGAAGCCATCCTCAATCCAAAAATTTGAGATAAAATATCGACAAGCCCTAAACATAACGAACAATGACCCTAGCCAACTATCAACTTTCCCTAAACTTTGAGCAAATTTTAGCCCTCGTCAAACAACTGCCATATCCCGAAAAATTGCAGTTAAGTCAAGAGCTGGAAAAAGAAGTATTAAACAGTAAATTAACAGTTCTTTTGGAGTCATTTAGAACCGATGAGCTTTCTTTAGAAACTATCACCCAAGAAGTAGAAGCAGTCCGAAGCGAAATTCATGCCCGAAAAACCACCCCTTAAAGTAATTATAGACACTAATCTTTGGATTAGCTTCTTGATTGGCAAAGAATTAGCTACTCTCAAGAAATTAATAGTGGATCGAGCTATCCAAGTTGTCTTGTGCGAACAAATAATCGAAGAAATCAATCTGGTAACTCAAAGACCAAAACTCCAAAAATATTTTCCGCTAACGAAAGTCCAAGAATTGCTTGAATTATTGGTTTATGGATAGAAATAGCCTCGGAAGTCTCTATTTGTAGAGATGATAAAGATAATTATTTGTTGGCTTTAGCGAAAGATAGTCAAGCTGATTTTTTGATTACAGGAGATGGAGATTTATTGAGTTTGGTGAATTTTGAGGTAACACAAATTTTAACTTACAAAGATTTTTTAGGCAAACTCAATTAAAACTATTATCCTAAACTATATTCATTATCTGCTAAAATGTCTTGTAAAATTTCAGGCGTTAAGCCTCGCTGCATAGCCCGATCGGAAATTTCTGCCATCACCTGCGTTAATGTTTTATTGTGTAAATTTTGTCTAAAAAACAATTGAATAATCGAACTTAACTCTTGCTGAGTCTTAGGACTAGCTTCTTCAAAAGCTGTCTTAATATTTTCATCAACTTGAATCATAATTATTGCCATAGCCGTTAAAAAAAGTGTTAATATGAAAACTTTTTTTGTTCTAACTCTATTTTATCACACATCTTGCACCATTCTCAAGAACAGGCAAGATGCCTGTTCCACAACAGATGAATGTTATTGTGGGGTGGGCTTCTAGCCCGCCCTGAAAGGATTATTGAGAATGGTCAAGGTATTCTACATACTTATGACTTAGGCGTATAAGTCGATCGCACTTGCAACTCCTTCAACTGCTTCTCATCCACACCAGACGGCGCATTTGTCAACAAACACCCCGCTTGCTGCGTCTTCGGAAAAGCCATTACGTCCCGAATAGATTCCTCACCAGCTAACAGCATTACCAACCGATCCAAACCGTAGGCAATTCCTCCGTGGGGGGGAGTTCCATACTCAAACGCATCCAACAAAAAGCCAAACTTATTGTAAGCTTCCTCAGTCGATAAGCCGATCGCCTCAAACACCTTTTCCTGAACTTCCCGCTGATAAATCCGCAGAGAACCGCCACCAACTTCTGTGCCGTTTAACACCAAATCGTAAGCTTGAGCTCTCGCAGCTTTCAAATCGTTAATATCGTCAGGATGCGGCGCAGTAAACGGGTGATGCAGTGCTTCCAAACGCTTCTCGTCAGCGTTCCATTCAAACATCGGGAAATCTGTCACCCACAGCAGATTCATCTTGTCTTTGTCAATCAATCCCAATTCGTTACCGACGAACAAACGCAATCTATCCAAAGTCTTATTGACTGTTGTCGCGTCTGCGGCTGCGAATAACAACAAATGACCGGGTTGCGCGCCGGTGCGATCGAGCAATTCCTGTTTTTGTGCTTCCGTCAAATTATCCTTAATTGCGCCGATCGTATCAATTTCGCCGTTATCCCGCACCCGAATGTAAGCTAATCCCTTCGCACCGGCTTCGCTGGCTTCCTTAAACAAATCGCCGCCCGGTTTAATCCGCACGTTAGAAATCGCATCATTCCCGCCCGGAATCGGCAAAACTTTCACAATTCCGCCCGCAGCAACCGCCCCGGAAAATACCTTAAATCCCGAATCTTTCATCAAATCGGAAACATCGACTAATTCCATACCGAAGCGAGTATCCGGTTTATCGCTACCGTAGCGATCCATCGCTTCTGCGTAAGTCAAGCGCGGGAAAGGACAAGGCAATTCAACGCCTTTGACTGTTTGGAAAATATGGCAGACTAAACCTTCATTTAAGGCAATTACTTCTTCCACAGACATGAAACTCATTTCCATGTCCAATTGCGTAAATTCCGGCTGTCTGTCGGCGCGCAAATCTTCATCGCGGAAACAGCGGGCAATTTGATAATATCTGTCAAAACCAGACACCATCAACAATTGTTTGAACAACTGCGGCGACTGCGGCAAAGCATACCATGCACCGGGATTGACGCGGCTGGGAACTAAATAATCTCTCGCACCTTCTGGAGTCGCCCGAGTTAAAATGGGCGTTTCAATTTCCATGAAACCTTCGACATCTTCCAGGTGGCGGCGCATGGCTTTGACAACTTGGTGGCGAAGCTGCAAATTGCGACTCATACGATCGCGCCGCAAGTCCAAATAGCGATATTTCAGCCGCAAATCTTCCCGCACACTTTCATTTTCCGCCGTCGCTACCTGAAACGGTAACTGTTTGCGAACCGCATTCAACAACTCAATTTCGTCAGCATAAATTTCCACCTCACCCGTAGGCAATTTCGGGTTGAGGGACTCTTCGGGGCGGCTGGTGACTCGCCCGGTAATTTTAAGCACGTATTCGCTGCGCAAAGCCTCAGCCCCGCGATAGGAATCGGGGGTGCGTTCAGGATCGCTGACAATTTGCACGATACCCGATCGATCGCGCACATCCAGAAAAATCACCCCGCCATGATCGCGGCGGCGATCCACCCAGCCGTAAAGGGTGACAGTCTCTCCGATGTGTTTGCTTCGCAGTTCGCCGCAGTAGTAACTTCTCATAATTGGGGGTTGTGGACTAAAAATAAAGCTTTTTAATTATGCAGTATGCCTGAAACTTCTGCTGAATGCAAATGCACGCACAATCGGCATTAGCTTTGGAATTAATTCCAAAGCTAACTAGCCTAACAACCCGCTGGGAGTTCCCAACCCCCGGCCGGCCCTTCTAGGAATCCCCGCGATCGCTGTGAGACTTGTCAAAAAACGCCGTCAGCGCGTTCCATGCAGACTTAGCCGCATCCGTCAAGCGAGTGCCGATCGACTCAATTTGCTTCACAATAAGGTGCCAATTCTTTTCAGCTTCCGTGTGAATGTGGTCAACAGCTTGTTCGATGCGATCGCGTTCGATCAATTTATTTTGTTCCACCGCTTCTCGCGCTTGTCGCACTGCTTTCAAATAAGCTTCGCGACTGACTTCGCCGGCATCTTGCACCTGCGCTTGCGCCCGCGTTTTAATCGCATCTACCACCAGCCAATTTTTCTCAGTTTCTTGTTTAATCAGCCTGACTGCTTCTGTGAATCTCTCGTGGGCGAGATCCTTATTTTCTTCGATCGCCCCGGAGGCCTTATTCACAGCTTTTAAATAAGCTTCGCGGGTGAGTTCCCCCGCTGCTTGCACTTCGGCGGTGGCGCGTTTTTTAATTGCTTCAAACAGCGCCGCAGTTTCTGCGATCGCCTCATCAGTCGCGTCGGGCATCTCTTTTTTGACGAGATCCGTCGTTTCGATAGTTGCCTCTAAAATTGGTTCTTCGGTTACTTTTGGATCTGTCATATCAATCTTCTCCTTTGGTAGCAAACATTTTCAAAAAATCTCACAGTCCCTGGATGCAGACTTTGTAGGTGTAGCGCCAGATTTTATTCGGGCCTTTAAGAATAACTCGGCAATTATTGTTCCAGCTTCATCAAATTTTAAATCTGCGCTTCCGCAGTCGAGCGGTTTCAGTTCTATATTAGATTATATCTACCAAAGTTGAGTTCGTGTGTAGGATACCGCCAACTTGCAGGTACGGTTTAGCGAACTTAAATTTTTAATAAATCGCTCAGCCTCAAAAAACACACACCAATAAAATTGATTTCTCAATACTATAAAACTTGCAACTTTCATACTGCCAATTTTATACCTGCAAATCTTCGACCTCGCTCAAATATAACAAGTGGTGGCATCTTTGAGCGTGCAGTAAAGATTGAGGAAATTCGTAGTGAGATAGGAGGATATCTTCGAGCGCAACTTTCATTTGATTGGCACAGATCTGTGGCGGCACTTTGCCAATTCCCGTACCCATGCCGGGAATAGCGATAGTTTCAATTATATGTTTCACTGGCGTTCCATCTGAGACTGAGCCAAATTTTACTAGAGTCAAAATAGCGCGGGTTGCTAGATAAACATTTACGGTTTCTCTTAAAACTGTGGGAACGCGCATAATTGGTGCAGCTATTAAATAAGGAATTTCAGCATGATCGGTGTCTACAATTTCTGCCATTCCTACTAATAGTTCGCCGTGATGTCGAGCCTGAATTAGTTTTTGCAAGCGTTCAAGAACCTGCCCTCCAAAATATTCCGAAATTTCTAAATCTAAGCCGTCGTCCATGAAACCAAAACTATTCCCCGGACTAACAATAGCATCGCATTTAACATCGAACATTGAGCCGCGGTGTATCTTTACATTTTCCATATTTCCGCAAGTGCTTTCCCACGCTCTAACTAAATCATCATCTACGGCGACTAGCACAATTTGCATAAATACTCTCTATAGGTTTTAATTAAGAATAGCCAGAGCGATCGCCAATTTAATCATACAATACTTTACATAAGTCCGCTAAATCTAAAATTCATCTCAATATCAAGTAGCAAATATTTAATAGCTGTATGCTGCAAGACCCAAATCTCCGCCATCCGATCGCAATTAGTTTAGGTGCCGTTGCCGGCGCTTTGAGCCGCTATTATATCACCTTGTGGTTTGCCAGCCGTTTCGGTACGGCTTTTCCCTACGGAACTTTTTTTATTAACATCACTGGTTGCTTGGCTATGGGATTTTTTATTACCCTCGCTTTTGAACGAGTTCCGACTATTCCGTCGGAAGTGCGGTTAATGGTAGCAACGGGCTTTTTGGGTGCTTATACTACTTTTTCAACTTACGGTTTAGAGACAAATGTCTTGTGGCGCGATCGATCTTACAGCATCGCCGCTTCTTACTGGGCTGGCAGTGCCATACTCGGAGTAATCGCCGTTCAGCTAGGCATCATTCTAGCACGAATTGGCAAATAGATAAAATCGGTTTGGGCAAATAATACCAGTTAAAAAAAGAATGCAACTGTAGGCAAACTCCCAACCCATACAGCATCAGTCAGTCGATTTTAGATCGGGGTTGCGGACAATAACGATGACATCTTTTGAACACAAGTTCCCTTAACCTAATACAGGGAGGGCTTTTAACTGGATTGCTACCCGGTCAGGTTTAGGTGTGATGATGTTTACTGCATCGTGTTTTCCTGCTGAGGGGCTAAAGTCTTCAAGCTGTTTGCCTATCTTGTTTTCAGTTTACTCTTTCTCGGTTGAGTTCACGTTTAATCAATAATGCTTCTGGCGATCGGATATCGCTGTTCTCAAAAGAACAGTTAACGATTTAAACAGCGTTTGGTGCGTTTATTCTCGTACATAAGTTGATCTGCCTTTGCCACCAATTGTTCTAATGAAAAGTCATTATTGAAATCCCCAGCCTGCACCCCTAGACTTATTGATAGTAGATAGGCTCGTTCGTGCTGTCGATTAAAGCTATCAATATTAGCTTGCAGCCGATTATAAAAATTATATGAATTTCCAGAAAAAGTAGGAACAAATAAAGCAAATTCATCTCCGCCCAGTCGAGCCACAATATCTGAATCACGAAAAGTTTGTTTCAATATTTGAGCTGCGTCAACAATTACTCTGTCTCCCATCTCGTGTCCGAAAGTGTCGTTAATCTTTTTCAAACCATCTAAGTCAGCAAATAAAATATAGTAGCTGGTTTGCGTGCGTCGAGCAATTTTTAGTTGTTGATCTGCTAGTAAAAAGAAGCCCCGTCGGTTATATAATCCAGTTAATTCATCCGTCAGGGATAGCTGCCTTACTTCGGCCTCTGCCCTCAGACGTTCCTGGATTTCCTGTTCTAAACGTTGATTTTGTTCGATCAGTTGTTGGTGTTGCTGTTGAATGAGTAATTGATTCTTTACCCTGAGCAGCACTTCCTGCTCTTGAAAAGGTTTAGTGATGTAATCTACACCACCCAATTCAAACGCCCGTACCTTGTCTTCGAGTCGTTCGAGCGCACTGATAAAAACGATCGGAATCTGAGCAGTTGCTTCAGATGCTTTCAACTGTTGGCAAACTTCGTAGCCATTCATTTCAGGCATATTAATATCAAGTAAAATCAGATCCGGAGAGTTGCGGCGAACACCTTCGAGAGCCATTCTACCGTTGAGTGATTTGCGAACAATATAGCCCTGTGACTCTAGGATTTTGGCTAACAACCGCAGATTGTCTGGGGTATCGTCCACGATCAGAATATTCGTTTGGGCAGCAAGTTTAAGTAAAGTCGCCATAATCTTCTTTCTAAAATTGGGTGAGAGTTGCGATCGCTTCCAACTGGAAGTTATCAACCAGCGATATCATTGCTTCAATGATATCTTGTTTCTCCTTGGGAATTTGAGCTATGAGTTGATATAGCTTGCGATCGCTGAGATCGAGTGCTGCTTCATGGACTTGTGCAATCCATTCGATAGGCATAGTTTTCAAATCTTCAGGAGTCAACGTCTTTGGTAGTAAAACAGATGACTCTCGGAGAACTTTTTCAGCGTAGCAGTAGCGGACACCCAAGTGAAAAGCTATTTTGTCGAAAAGTGTGGCTTCACTAAACGGCTTGGTAATGTAGTCATCGCAACCGGCTTGCAGACAGGCGTTGCGATCGTCTTCAAAAGCTAATGCAGTCAGAGCAATGATGGTGGTCATTTTTGCTTTGTCATTTATCTTAGGCTCAGAGTTGTCTGCTGATAACGACTGACTAATGACTGATGACTCTTGCGCTCGAATCTGTATCGCCGCTTCATAACCATCCATGACAGGCATTTGAATGTCCATCAAAATCAGGTCTGGATGCCATACTTGCCAACGGGCGATCGCCTGTGCCCCATTCTCAACCGCACACACCTCAAACCCAACTGACTCCAGCAGTGTCACCAGCAATTGCCGATTTTCTGGAACGTCTTCTGCGACTAGAATTCGGTACATCGGTTGCCCTAATTCCAGCCCGATAACGAGATCGGTTTCAGCTTCTTCTAAATCAAGGGACTCCGGTAGAGCCAAAATAACTTCGCAGGTAAAAGTCGATCCTTGATTCAGGTTGCTTCGGACAGTGATATCCCCTCCCGTCAGACGAGCAAACTGACGACTGATAGACAGTCCTAAACCAGTTCCGTTTGCATGACGACCGCAATCGGTTTGCATGAAAGCTTCAAAAATAGATTCTAAATCTGAGGGCGCAATACCAGATCCGGTATCCTCAACCTCAAAATGCAGGGTAATTGTTTGTTTAATATCGCATAGATTATAGGGAACAGAAATAGGCAGCGTCAAACTGGTTTGGTTGATGGTGTCTTCGCCTTCGCTTAGCGTTCCCGATGGCATATCGTCTGATGAAAAAGCTCGTCCCCGCAGCGCAATCTTTCCTGTGGTTGTAAATTTGATCGCATTCCCTAGCAGATTAATCAAAATTTGGCGAACTTTGGCTTCATCACCGCAGACATAGCGCGGCACAGTAGCATCCCACTCACTACTCAGATTCAAACCTTTTTCAGAAGCTTTGAGGAGGAACATATCGTTAATAGAAAAAAGCAGCCGATGCAAATCAAAACAACTTCGATTCAGTACCAATTTGCCGGCTTCAATTCTGGACATTTCCAAAACGTCATTGATTAATGTCAGCAGGTGTTCTCCACTGCGACTAATGATACCTAAATGCTCTTGAAATTCAGATGGAATATTAGGACTGCGGTTCATAAGCTGGGTAAATCCCAGAATGGCATTCAGCGGCGTTCTGAGTTCGTGGCTCATCTTGGCAAGAAACTGGCTTTTGGCGCGGTTAGCGATCGCAGCCCGCTCTGCGGCTTGTTCTAGGGCAGCTTGTGAAAACTCCAGCACTGCCAGCATGAGGATGTTTCTCATTTCGGCGGCTGCTTCTAACTCCACCGCCTGCCAAGGATAAGACATTTCCCGCACTGTCTGCCTCCACAGTTCAAACGACTTCCGGGGACACAAGTGCATTGCTCCAATTTCATCGACTGTGACGGCATCCTGTGGATTACCTGCCCAGTTTACGGTTTGAATTTGTTCGGGTCGGAACCAAAGAATGTGGTATGACTTTTCTTTGACATAGCTCAGCAAAATTGAGATTGCTAAAACACCGCTGGCTTGGTCTTTGAATTGCTTCGCTTGGGGATACAACTGATAGAGAGAAGCTGTTGCAAACACTCGTTCCTGGTTGTGTTGCGCCAACCACTTTACAAACTCCTCTATCTCTGATTCAGATGGTGTTTGACCCACCAGTGTCAGACGACCATCAAGTAGGATGGCTGCGCCTTGAGCATCAACCAAATTTAGCAGTTGAGAGGCATTTCGAGTCAATACCTGTTCGATAAAATTGGACTCTCGCTGGAATGCCTGCTGAAGTTGATCCTGAATAGTTTTTACTTGCTTTCGGTAAACATTCAATTCTTTTTCTTGCTGATGCACCAGTTCAATCGAGGCAAATTGTCCTAAAAATTCACAACTTTTGCGCGTTTCGTAATTCACCAATCGCGGGCTGTAATGGTGACAAGCAATTAATCCCCAGAGACGCCGATCGTCAATTAACGAAATTGTCAGCGATCCGGCGACTCCCATATTCTGCAAATATTCGATGTGGTAGGGAGAAACTCCCCGTAACACACAATCAGCCAGATCCAGGGGTGTATTGGTGAGGGGATTGTTAGTAGGAATTAGGGGGGCAGGTGTGTAATTGATATCGGGAATTTGGCGCACCCAGTTGCGGTAAAACAATTTGCGGGCGGGTACGGGAATATCGGTCGCCGGATAATGCAATCCCAGATAACTTTCTAAATGGCTTTCTTTTTCTTCTCCAATCACCACCCCATGATTGTCGGCTTCAAAGCGGTAGATCATGACGCGATCGAACCCGGTCATCGCTTTCACTTCTCTGGCAAGGGTTTGAGCTAAATCGGAAAGGTTGGTTGCGCTGCGAAGTTTGAGGATGGCAGCTTGGAGGCGATGATAGAAGTGGACTGAATGAGTTTTGTTGGTGGTCAGTTGGGATTCGAGTTCCAAAATTAACCCATCTGCTGTCCGATGCAGCGTGCTTCTAAAGGTCTGAGTTTTCCGACGCCGATCTACCTGGGCAATTCTCCGGTGTGTTTTTAGCTCAAACGGATTATGAATTTCTAGGTTATTTTCGCTCAGATATTCGGCAATCCGTTGCACTTGAGCGCGGGAAAATAACCGTTGTAAGGGCTGACCAAGCAATGCTTCTGCGGCTATGCCAAAAAACTGTTTTACATTTTCACTCACTTGTAAAATCTTGAGGTTAGCTTCTTGCAACTTCACAACTATTCCATAAGGTTGAATATAACCGGGAGCATACACTGATTCATCGCTGCACTGCTCTAAAGTTGTCAATTCTAAAGGAGTGAGTGAGGGTGGTTTCGTAGCAATTGGTGTTTGCATTTTAAACTAAGTAATTCTAAAAGTTAAAAACTTGTCCATTGTGGATTTTAGACTTTGGATTTTGGATTGAATAATTTTCCTATCCCCCACTCAGGTTGGGGAATTGCCGTGAATTAGCTGAAGAATTTGCTCAAATTGATACTGGTTGGCAAGTTCAGTCAGACGGGTAGCAAGTTGAGCGAGTTCTGGGGACAGTTGAGATACAAGTTCAACGATCGCCCCATCGTCTCCACATACAGCATTCTCCTCCAATTGAGCCAGCCATGCTTCTGATAATGTTGCCATAAGTGTTGGAGCGAGGGCATCTGAAACGGGACAGATCGTACAGCAGAGGTATGTTTCCTCTTTCTCCTGCACTGTTCCTTCTTTCTGGTATACATACTCTAAGCCTAGATATTCCGCCATCTTGAGAAATAGCGTATTTTCTCTGAAGGGTTTGCTGATGTAGTCGTTGCAGCCAGCAGCGAGGGCGAGGGTGCGATCGCTCTGAGAAGCCTGTGCTGTTAGTGCAATAATGATGCTGGTTTGTCCGTGTTCCATTGCCCGAATTTTTTTAGTGGCTTCGTATCCATCTAGCAAGGGCATTCTGATGTCCATCCAGGTGAGGTCGGGTTGCCATTCAAGCCATAGCTGGATTGCCTCCTGTCCGTTGGTAGCTTCTCGTACCTCCAATCCTAATTGTGTCAGCAATCTGACTATCAACAGGCGATTTTCGGCGCGATCGTCAACTACCAAAATGCGATGGTGGGGTTGACCGGGAGCCAGCCCTATCACGAGGCGATCGTGCTGTTCGGATGTGAGGTTAACTCCACTGGTGGGAGTGATGGGGAAAGTAAAGGTAAATGTAGTTCCCTGTCTTAAAATGCTACTAACAGCAATTTCTCCGCCCACGAGCTCTAAGAGTTTGCGGCTAATGGTCAATCCTAGCCCTGTGCCACTTACCGATTGCTTTCCAGCTTGCGCTTGCACGAACGCATCGAAGATAGTATCAATTTCTTCGGGTGCAATCCCTACACCCGTGTCACTCACTGCAAACTGGAGAATAGTCCGAGTTGTGAATGCTACTTCTGTAGTGGGAGCCTTGATGCTGACGCGCAAAGTAATGCTTCCCCGCTCGGTAAATTTAATCGCATTACTCAAAAGATTGAGCAAAACTTGGCGCAGTTTTTGAGCGTCGGCAAGAATAAATTGGGGAACTTCGGGAGCAATCTCGAAACAAAGGTCAAGTCTTTTAGAACTGGCTCGTTCTGCTAACATATTTCGCAGGTTATGTAGCAGGGCAATTAAGTCAAATCCACTTTCTTCTATTGTGCAGTGTCCTGATTCAATTTTCGAGAGATCTAAAATATCATTAATCAAACTCAAGAGATGGTCGCCACTGCGACGAATGGTTTGTAGATCTTCTTGCTGGTTGGGAGTGAGGGAAGGGTCATGGGTCATTACCTGGGTAAATCCCAGAATTACGTTGAGGGGTGTGCGGAGTTCATGGCTCATATTGGCGAGGAAGATACTTTTCGCCATGTTTGCTGATTCTGCAGCTTCCATTGCTTGTCGCAGTGCTATTTCTTTTTGTTTGCGATCGCTGATGTCTTTGTGTGTTCCAATCATCCGTAAAGGCTTACCCTGTTCATCATAGGCAACGACTTTCCCGTAGTCAGCGATCCACTTCCATTCCCCTGACTTGCAACGCACGCGATAATCACAGGCATACTTAATTGAGCTATCTTGCAAGTGACTGTTCAGATACTCAAAAACGCAGAATTTATCATCAGGATGAATCATCTGCTCCCAGACGTTCAAATCCATCACCAACTCACCAGGCTGGTAGCCCCGCATTTCCTGGTAGTGGGAACTCAGGTAAAATTTTCCAGTTTTAATGTTCCAATCCCACAGTCCATCTCCAGAGGCTTCTAGTGCTAGCATTAAGCGTTCCTCACTCATTTGTAAAGCTGTTTCAGCTTGATGTTGTTGCGTCAGATCGATCGCCACACCACCGACTAGCAGTTGCCCCAATAAGTCGGGAATGAGAAATTTGTAAACGAGAAAATCACCCAGCGTTCCATCTCGACGGGGCGCAACCTCAACCGTTTCAATTACCTCCTGGGTTTGAATAACCGCTTGGATATTGTCGAGAAATTGTTGGGCGACGGTGGCAGAGTAAAGTTCACTAATGGATTTGCCAATCAGATCGTCAGTGGGTAACTCGAAGGTATGGAGATAAGTCTGGCTAGCATAGAAAATTACACCTTTTTCATCGGTAATCCAGGCAGGGGCAGGGCTATGATTCATGAAGGCTTGGAAGCGAGCTTCACTTTCTCGAAGTGCCTGTTCTGCTTGTTGGCGTTCCGCTTCAATGCGTTTGCGATCGCTAATATCCCGGCAGATACAGAAGTTCATGATTTCACCTTCTAATTCTACCCGATCCAAGCTAATTTCTACATCATAAACTGAACCATCCTTGCGGCGATGTCGCGTCTCAAACAAAGGAATAATGTCCTCTCTATTGAGCATGATTTGTAGTTCTTCCTGCGTCCATTGAACATCCCAATCAGAGACGTTCATATTCAGGGTTTCTTCTAAGCTGTAGCCCAGCATTCTAGCAAAACTCGGGCTGGCTTCGATCGCGTTTCCGCGCCGATTTATGACAACAACACCGTCCCTGGAAGTGTTGAAAAACGTTTTAGTCCGCAGGAGTTCCTGTTCTAGTGCAAGTTCGGCTTGTTTGCGATCGCTAATATCTTTGATGAAGCAGTAATGCCCCAAAAATTGATGCTGTTCGTCGTAAGTTGAAATCATAACGACTTGTTTGTAAAAAACCGAACCATCTTTACGAACCCCTTTCGTTTCAACTTCAACTCTGCCCTCTTGCACCATCAGCCAATAAGCTGCAACCAGTTTTTCCAACTCATCGGGAGATACGGTCTTTTCCCAGGACATCCCCATCATTTCTTCTGGCTGATAGCCTGTCATGTCAGCATAAGCTTTATTCACATAGAGGTAACGCCCTTGTACATCCAGTTTGGAAATGCCGGACACCGCATTTTTCATCACCTCACTCATTTCTTTAAGCTCTGCTTCTGCGTGTTTGCGATCGGTGATATCTTCTGAAAAACAAAGTAGGTACTGGAACAGATGCTGCTCGTCGCAAATGGGAATCTTCACAGTATGCAGCCAACGTTTGCCCAGACTATGACTTTCAATGAGTTCTTCAGCAATATCCTCAGTCTTACTTTTTTCAAAAACTTCTCTATCCTTTTGGTCAAAAAAGATAGCCTGTTCTATTGGGAAAAAATCATAGCCACATTTGCCGATCGCTTGTTCGGCTGAGATGCCAAATAACCGTTCGCTGGTTTTATTCCAAAACTGAAATACGCCCAATCGTTTAGGATCTGCGTCCTTAACAAAAATTGCAATCGGTAAATGATCCAGCAGTGCTTGTAAGAAGTTGCGAGTTTTTGGGATTTCCAGCTCTACTTTTTTGCGCTTGCTAATATCAATAAACGTAACTACAACTTGTGCGATTTGACCGTTTTGATAGAACTCCGGGAAGGCATTAACTAATAGCCAAACACAATTATCAATTTCTTTGTTAATTCCTAAAACATAATTTTTCAGGGAACTTCCAGTGGATAAAACCTGATTTACCGGATATTCCTCTAGGGGCATAACGCTGCCATCTTCCCGGACAAAATGCCAGGTCGGAGAGATCGCTGTTTTTCCCAGCATTTGATCCATTGAAAGCCCTAGTAATTCACCGGCCTTTTCATTACATAATTGGATGCTGGTATCTGTCGCATGAATCACAAAACCCGCATTTAAGTTATCGATCAATTGCCGATATCTGGCTTCGCTTACCTGTAAAGCAAATTCAGCTTGCTTGCGCTCGGTAATGTCGGTGTGAGAGCCAGCCATCCGAATTACATTACCTGCATCATCCCAAAGTGCCTGACCGCGATCGAGCATCCATTTGTAGGAACCATCTTTGCAGCGAATGCGATGTTCTGTGATATAGAAAGGAGTTTTCTTGGCCAAATGGTCTTGAACGGCTTGCTTCACCCATCCCAAATCATCGGGATGTACCAGATTACCCCATTCGTCTACAAGGTTTTGGATTTCGTGGTCTTCATAGCCCAGGATTTCCTTCGAGCGACTAGACAAGAATATCTCGTTGGTTTGAACATTCCAATCCCAAATGCCGTCATTATTCCCGCGTACAGAAAGTTCCCAGCGTTCTTCACTTTGACGTAGTGCTGCTTCTGCTTGTTTGCGGTCAGCAATATTCCGGGAAATCTTTGAGGCTCCAATTATATTCCCTGTTTCGTCTTTAATGGGGGAGACACTCATCGAGACATCGATTAATGTTCCATCTTTCCTTAGCCTCTTTGTATCGTAGTGTTCGATGCGTTCTCCTCGCTGGATTTTGGCGAGAATTTCGCTTTCCTCATTTCGATAGTCTGCGGGAATCAGTTTTGTCCCTGATTGCCCTACTATTTCGACCGCTGTATATCCAAAAATTGTTTCTGCTCCTACATTCCAACTTGTAATTACACCCTCTAAATCTTTGCTGATAATGGCATCTTCCGAAGACTCAACGATCGCAGCTAGTCGGGCGATCGCAATTTCTGCCTGTTGTCGCTGGTGAATTTCCCATTCCAACTGGCGATTTGCTTTTTTGAATTGATGGACTTCGCGATAACTAACTTGTGCGAGATACACGACTGACATCAGCAGCCACACTAAAATTAAGCCACCAACTAACACAACTATTGGTAAATTAAAATTATCCTTTTCTACTAAATCTAAATTGGGATCGATATCTAGTCGCCACTCTGCACTATAGGCTCTTATTACAACTGTTTTATGCAGTGAATAATGAGATGAAAGCTCTTGACCGTAGATTAAATTTGTGCCATCATATATAGCCACCTTGTACCCAGGAGGCACTTTTAAAATACTATCAAATAGAGTTTTAAACTGAAAAACTCCGACAATAAACCCATCAAACCGCTCCCCTACAAATAAAGGAAAACTTGCTAGAAATCCTTGACCCCCTTGAACGAGTGAAATTTTGCGAGTTAACATAGGTTGACGCAAATCACGAGCCACTTGCAAAGTGATTTTGCGACGCAGTTCCCGATTAAGATCTAGGTTTTGCGCTGCCTCATTCCCAGCCAGCGGCACAACCGATCGCACTTTAAATGATCGATCGACTAATTCGATCGCCTGATAACCGTAGAAATCCTTTACATAAGCCTCTGCATCGGCTTCCCAAAGAGCCAATGGCGTACCGCCATTGGCTTCCCAGCGATTCGCCATTTGCCGAAGTGTCAGCACTCGAATTGATAATCCTTCGCTCAGTTGTGACTGAATCGCATTGGCTTGCTGCTGAATTAACTGCTCGATGTGAATTTGTCTGTTGATGGTTAGCTGTTGCCACGTAAGTAAAACAGCAAGAGAAGCCAGCACCCCAAGCAGAAGAGGTAGCCATCTTTTAAATCGTGTTTGACATAAGGTTATAATCAGGTTGAGTCTAGTTGTAGCCATAAATTAACGATATATTAATAGATTTGTCTGCAAATTTGAGTGCTAAAATTGTGTAACTTTATGATGCAAATGAGCAAAGTTTTAAGCGTTAAAAGCAGTTCGCATTCGGACAATTTCTAAACAAACTCGATCGGCCCTAAATAGAACTTTTAAATTTTGCTGAGCGAGAATATTGTTCTTTAAGCCCTAGATATATCACTAAATTTAGAAATAGCGATGAGCTACATCTGTTCAGATTGTAAATAGACATTGTTTGCCAACATTGGCGGCAAAACCAGTAGATTTGATGCTGGTGAACGTGACGGAGGATTTGATTCGAGCAGCAGGGGCAGTGTGTCATAAAGACCTATTTTTTAACTAAGGGGGTATTTAACTCTTGTTGCAAAGTGCTGTAAACAGGGTTGAAGCACCAATAACAATACCCTAGAAAAAACAAATAAAGATTTGGTAAAGAATACAAAATGCTTAAGGAAAAGATACAAGTTTAAACATTCTGTAATAATATTAAAAGCGCAGAGAATTTTTATCCCATAATGCGCACCTTGTTAGCCACGTTGTAATGTCACATCTGTTGCTTGAGAATTGTACACTATTGAGATGCAACTTTTGAAGGCCATTCCTACATAAAATGGTTTTCCTGTTCCCCGATCCCTCTGCCCTGTTCTCTGTTCCTTGATTTAATATGAGAGTCTAAATCCCAGCCCAACACATTGGCAGTTTGAACAGGAACCATAGCTGGGAATCAAGGGGATTTACGATAACTGGTGGCAGGTGATATTGATAGTTTTAATTAATTGTTGACTATAGAAAGGTAATAAGTTGTCAAACCAATTCTTCCCCAAAACTTCTTGGTGTGTATAACCCGTGACGCGGAAGAAGAAAAGATTTACGTAGTTAACATTTTGGGATCGATCGAGTGCGACGACGCTTGACTGCACGTTATCCAATAGCGATCCCCAGCTTCGTTATTGATGATAGCAGATCGCACGGGCAAAGCAATTAGGTTATCGGCTCGGCTTTGCGATTTTGGCTGTGCCAGCTTTTTTGGGGCTGATATAGCAATCCTTGCAGGAGTCGTAAATTTTTTACCCCACCCCAACCCTCCCCGAACCCGCTGGGAGTCCGAAAGAAATTGACAAATGATTTAGGATTGGTATAGTGCTGTTGCTACTTCAGCGAATTTATCTTAATCCGCGCGATTTTGAAGCAGGAGCTTTAGAAATCAAAAAAGGGCTGCCGGGGCTGTTTTGGGTTTATTTAGATACTTTAGGGTTGATTGGGGCTGGCTATGGGATTTTCCCTTCATTACCTTTGACCAGGCGCAAAAACGGATACAACCCCCCGACTCCTGTGGTGGAGAACTCAAGATTTTAGACGAAAGTTCCACCTCCCAGATTCATCTGTGGAGTAAATCTCAAATCTCAAATCCTTCGACTCAGCGCTTACACCCAAGCCTCAAATCTCAAATCGACTGACTTTCACAGAAGCGCGATCGCATTTGACAGCCAGATTCCGCTATTTTACGCTTGGGCGATGGGAATTGATGCGATCGCAGCCCTGATTTTTGGGCGGCAAGTTCGATCGCATCAGCATCTCGGCCCTGATGTTTGCAGTGATTTTTTCTTCACTGTTTGCCCCATTGGTATTCTTCGGAAACGGGCAGGGCGCATTGCTAGAAATGACTTTATGCGGTATAGGTATGGGAGCCGAGGAATCGATTTTGAAAGCCGCCGTAGCTGGACTCGTGCCTGCCGACAAAATAGGTTCCGCCTATGGGATATTTAACACAGGCTATGGCTTATCATAGTTTCTGGGCAGTTTGGCGATGGGAATTTTGTACGATCGCTCAATTACTTGGCTGGTTGTATTTTCAGTTGCGCTCCAACTCGCTGCTATTCCCGTATTGTTCCTGGTGAAAAAGCGATCGTTTGTCACAGAAAATTGGCCGAATACTCGGCAGTCATACCATTTTCGATTTTCGATTTTTGATTTTCGATTGAGAATGACTGACTGCATCATGGTTTGGGGCTTGCCTGCCGTTGCATTATTTTACGAAACTGGTATCAATTAGCCGTTATCCGTTGTCAGTTTACCAGAGTTTTTGACGGCTGATTAATGACTAATAACTAAAATTAAACAAAACATAGGAGGTTGAGTTGTGATAGTTAAAACAGCAACAGAGTGCCTCATCACCTTAGAAGGCGTTAGCAAAGCTTACCAGCAGCCCAACGGTCAAAAAATCTCTATTTTAGAGCCAATTAATTTAGAGCTGCGATCGGGCGAAATAGTAGCTTTGCTCGGGCCTTCCGGTTCGGGTAAATCAACATTAATGCGGATGATTGCCGGACTTATCCCGCCCAGCGGCGGTCGAGTTCTTTACCACAATCGTCCTTTAGTCGGCTTAAATCCTGGGGTGGCAATTGTATTTCAAAACTTTGCCCTTTATCCTTGGCTGACGGTACTAGAAAATGTAGAATTAGGCTTAAAAGCTAAAGGAGAAGTGGCAGAAACGCGCAGGCAAAAAGCTTTGCGTATGATTGACATTATTGGTTTAGACGGATTTGAAAATGCTTATCCGAAAGAACTTTCCGGCGGAATGCGGCAGCGGGTGGGATTTGCTAGAGCTTTGGCGGTGGAACCCGAATTGCTTTGCATGGATGAACCATTTTCAGCTTTAGACGTGCTGACGGCAGAAAACTTGCGGTTTGAGTTATTAGATTTGTGGCTAGAAAAGAAAATTCCTACTAAAGCTGTTTTAATCGTAACTCACGGGATTGAGGAAGCGGTAATTTTAGCCGATCGAGTTGTAGTCTTGGGCCGCAATCCGGGGCGAATTCGCGCCGAATTGACCGTGACTTTGCCGCACTACCGCGATCGCAAAACTGCGGAATTCCAAGCTCTCGTAGACCAAGTTTACAAAATTCTAACCAATCCTGACTTGAGCGACGAAACAGTGACAGCAACTGCTGAAAGTGCCGCTGCTGTGTCTCAACCTCAACCCCCTGAAAGCGCTAAATACCAATCTCTGCCGCAGGTGCGAACAGGTGCGATCGCAGGTCTGTTGGAACTCTTGGAAGACCGCAAGGAAAAAGACCTCTACCGCCTCGGTCAAGAACTAATGTTAGAGGTTGACGACATTTTGCCGATCGTGGAAGGAGCAAAATTAATGGATTTTCTGGTAATCCAAGAAGGCGACCTCATTTTAACTCCTGTTGGCATTCAGTTCATTGCCGGCGGAATTGACCAGCGCAAACAAATTGTTCGCACCCAAATTCTCAGCAATATTCGCCTCGTACAGCAAATTTCTCTAATGCTTCAGGCTAAGCGCAATCACCGCATTTCTGAAGAATTAATTTTGGATATTCTAGAAGCCCACTTTAGCCCCAAAGAAGCAATGCGGCAATTGAAAACTGCTATTGACTGGGGTCGCTACGCAGAGTTATACAGTTACGATGAACCGGGCGGCGAAATCTTCTTAGAATCAGAAGATAAAGCTGAGTAGTTAGTGGTTAGCTGTCTGTTGAATGTTGACTTTTGTCTCTTGTCATTAGTTACCAATGCCCGATGCCAGATGCCAGATTCCCAATAACTAATTATTATGACAAGACCTCTAACACCCGCCAATAAAACTTTAGAAAGGTCAGCTTGGACTTGGCAAGACGGCTTGCTGATTCTAGCAATCTTCTCTCTAATTTTGGTCATTGTCCAAACAGCTTCTCAATTCAGCAGTGACTACAACCCAAATTTTCAAATTGAGACTACGCTAAATGTCTTGCCAGCATATACAGCCCAGAGTCTTTTACGCATGGCAGCAGCCTATTTTTTATCCCTGCTGTTTACCCTAGTTTATGCTTATTCTGCTTACCGCTTTCCCCTCGCAGCGAAAATTTTAATTCCTTTGTTAGACATTTTGCAGTCGATTCCAGTTTTATCTTTTTTGCCGGGAGTTGTTTTAGCGCTAGTTACTTTATTTCCAGGTCAAAGAATCGGCGTAGAACTCGCATCGATTATCTTAATATTTACTGGGATGACTTGGAATATGACCTTTAGTTTCTATCAGTCGCTTTCCGGCATTCCGCGAGAACTTAAGGAAGCTGCTCAAGTTTATCGACTCAATGCTTGGCAGCAGTTCTGGACGTTAGAATTGCCCGCTGGTGCGATCGGACTGGTGTGGAACAGTGTCATGTCAGTAGCGGGCGGCTGGTTCTTTTTGATTGCGATCGAATCTTTTACCTTGGGTGACAAAAACTTTAATTTGCCCGGACTCGGTTCCTATTTGGGCAAGGCAGCCAATGAAGGTAATTTTGGGGCGATCGGTTGGGGTTTAGCAGTATTAATTGCTGTTATTATAGCCCTAGACTTTTTGATATGGCAGCCTTTGATTGCTTGGGCGGAAAAGTTTAAATATCAAGCCGTGGAAGCTACCAATGTACCGCAGTCAAAATTGTTGGATTTTTTGAGGCGATCCGCGACGCTGCGGGTATTTAAGTCGCGCATTTCGCCGATTAGAGACAGTTTCGATCGCGGTTTGGCAAGAGCTTTTGCACCTGCTAATTTACAAACAAATCCCAGACAAAAAAGCCGCATCGGAAATTGGATAAATTGGATATTTGTCAGCGGGTTTGCCGTCATTGTGCTTTGGGGAACTTGGGAAGCGGTGCTGCTGCTGCGGTTGCTGAATTTGTCGGACTGGCAAAAAGTCATGACTGGTGCATTTTTTACAGCTTTGCGAGTCATTTGCGCGCTATTTTTATCGCTGCTGTGGACAGTGCCGGTCGGAGTGGCGATCGGTCGAAATCCGCGTTTAGCTCAAATTTTGCAGCCATTAGTACAAATAGCAGCTTCTGTACCGGCAACCGCTTTATTTCCCGTATTGCTACTAGCTTTAATTCAGGCTGGAGGCGGCTTGCAAATAGGTTCTGTGGCGCTGATGATGTTGGGTACAATGTGGTATTTGCTGTTTAATGTTATTGCTGGCGCTCAAGCCATACCTTCGGAGTTATTTGAAGCTGCGCAAGTTTACAAATTATCCCTAATTCAGCTCTGGAAAAGTTTAATTTTGCCGGGAATTTTTCCCTACTTAATCACAGGAATTATTACTGCCGTTGGCGGAGCTTGGAATGCCAGTATTGTCAGCGAATACGTGCAGTTTAAAGGTCAAATTGTTACTACAGAGGGTTTGGGAGAAACTATTTCTCAGGCGACGGCATCTGGGAATTTTCCCTTGCTTTTGGCTGCTACTTCTGTGATGTCGTTGTTAGTTGTATTGACTAACCGTTTGGTGTGGCGGCCGCTTTACCGTTTGGCACAAGAAAAATATCAACTATTGGTTTAATTTGGGTAGTAAAATAGGAGTGAAATATAGCAGCCCAAGCTGATAGATAGCCGCTGTAAATTCTTGGATATGGCGATTTAATGAAAATATACGACACTTGTGTGTGGCAAAACGCGCCAAACTTAATTTTAGAGGGTGCAGGTTGAAGTTAGCCGATCGCAGTATCCAAAACAGCCCGATCGCCCAAAATTAGACCACCAAAATATATTGACAATATGGTTTTTTTGTGTATCATATTAAAAATCAGTAAAATATCTATTTAGATGCCGAACTAATGAACTCAGCACTAACTAACAAAAACCTAAAACTCGCAGCATTTACAGCCATATTTGCGATATTATTCCCTGCTGCTTTACCTAAAATTGCCTCAGCCCAGACAACACTAGAAGAAATTCGGCAAACTGGAATTCTCAAAGTAGGCATCAGAAAAGACGCCCCTCCCTTCGGCTACTTAGAAGGCGAAAAATGGCAAGGAGTTTGCATCGAAGGCTTAGAATTTTTCAGAGCTGACTTAGAAAAGAAAATAAATCGCTCCGTCCGCTTAGAAAAAATAGAAACAGACCTCAACGAATCAGCCGAAAAAGGGCGCTTTCGCAGCGTTACCAGCAAGCGCGCTCACCTAGAATGCGGGCCTAATACAATCCTAAAAAATCCCCCCAGCGGGATTGCATATTCACTGCCTTTTTTATACAGCGGCACTTATTTGTTAGTCAAGCCAGAAAACAGAGTGAGAGTCAACCCTTCGGGATTCCTGCAAGACGTGACCATTGGCGTGCTCAGCGGTTCTCTTACCCAACAATTCATTGCAGGCCGATATCAACTAGCCAACCAGCGCATTTATGAAGGTATCGGGGGCCGAGAGTCGGGTGTAAAAGATGCGGTATCCGGAGCAATCGATGCCTTCGCTAGCGATGGAATGTTGTTAGTAGGAGAAGCTCTGAGACAGGGTTTAACTCCAAGCCAATATTCTGTTATACCGGAGCAGCCTTTAACCTGCATTTCCTACGGCATGATCCTGCCAGCAAGCGATACTGAATGGAAAGAAACAGTCAATAATTTTATTCGCAATCAAAGTTCGACGAACCTGTTGGAAAAAGTGCTCGGGCGCAATTCTCCTTTCTTTCCGATGAGTGTCGCCGATCAAGATAAATGTATTTGAACCCAAATCGCGCCAGGTGCTCGGCGCGCACCTGAAGAATAGGGGTAAGATGCGGAGATTGTCAGGGCAAGTCCGATCGCTGCAACCAGTGGCGTCAATAAGCTCTAAACTGGATTCAGGAAGGCGCGCAGCACAGGTTTAGGAGGGTCATCAGTGACAGAAAAAAGTTATCAATCGTCTTCTCTACCCACCTACGCGCGAAAGGAACTGCGGGAATTAGTTCGATCGCAGTTAAGGGCCCTGTTGGAAGAAGGAGACTTTAAAGGAGCAAAAGCGATTTTGCACCCGGTGCAGGAAGCCGACATAGCTGAAGCTATCGAAGGCTTGCCAGAAACCATGCAAGTAATAGCTTTCCGCTTGCTTTCCAAAGACGAAGCGATCGCAGTTTACGAATATCTCGACTCCAGCGTTCAGCAGTCCCTGTGCGAAAAATTCAAACGCCAAGAAGTCCTCGATATTGTAGACAAAATGTCCCCGGACGATCGAGCTAAACTCTTTGACGAACTGCCGGCAATATTAGTCCGTCGCCTGTTGGGTGAATTGAGTCCGACGGAACGGGAAGCTACGGCGCAACTCTTGGGTTACGAAGCCAGTACCGCCGGTCGGATTATGACCCCGGAATACATTTCTCTGAAAGAAAGCTTTACCGTCGCCCAAGCTTTAGACCGAATTCGCTCTTTGGCTAAAACTACAGAAACAATTTATTCTCTTTACGTCACCGACGCCGGACGCAGCTTGACCGGCATTTTATCCTTGCGGGATTTAGTCACTTCCCCCCTCGACAAAACTGTGGGCGAAATTATGACCCGCGACGTAGTTTCTGTTCAAACAGGAACGGATCAAGAAGAAGTAGCTAGGCTGATCCAGCGTTACGATTTTTTAGCTGTGCCCGTTGTAGACCGCGAACAGCGCTTGGTCGGGATCATTACAGTTGACGACGCGATCGACATTTTAGAACAAGAAGCCGCCAAAGATATTTATACCTTGGGCGGCGTCCAGTCCGGCGGCGACAATTATTTTCAGACCGATTTAATTACCGTTGCCCGGAAAAGGGTCGTGTGGCTGTTTGTTCTGCTATTAACTAATACTGTCACCGGCGCAATTATTCGAGCTCAAGAAGATATTTTGCACCAAGTAGTCGCCCTAGCAGCCTTTATTCCCCTGCTGACTGGCACTGGAGGCAATGTCGGAGCTCAGTCCTCAACTGTTGTAATTCGCGGTTTGAACACTGATGAAATTACAGCAATGGGGCCGTTTCAAGTAATTGTTCGCGAGGGGATGGCGGGAGCGCTGCTAGGAGGTATATTGGGGACTGTAGCGACGGGCTGGGCTTATACTCTGCAAGGGAGTTTAGCAGTGGCGCTCGCGGTGGGAGTGAGTTTGTTTGCGATCGCAATTTTAGCTTCTATTGCCGGTTCAGCTCTGCCGTTTCTATTTCGTTCTTTGGGTTTAGACCCCGCTTTAATGTCTGCTCCTTTTATTACCACCGCAGTTGATGTCCTCGGGGTCTTGATTTATTTCACTTTAGCTCGACTAATTTTGCAGCTTTAATATATTGAATTAGATGGCTGTGAATAAAAAACTTAATCGGTTTTTCACCACTGCTAAACTCGGGGTCAACGTGCGATTCCATACCAGATATCTGCACTGGCGCGTACTTTATTTTTATCCGCACACTTGCACCAGTTGAAAAAAAGAATGCAACTATAGGCACGTGTTCCAAACTCCGAGCTTCATCAGTCATTCCAAATCTAAAATCTAAAATCTAAAATCTAAAATCTAAAATGGTATTAGCCTATGTCATCATCCAATTCACAAACCAAAATCCAAAATCCCAAGTCGAGCAATTTGTTAGAAACTGCTGAAGCGGTTTTTCTTGCTGCCTCTGCTGTGGGATTGGCTGTTAGTTTGGTTTGGGGGCAGAGCGTTTATGCTCAAGTGCCTGTAGTGATTTCGTTGGTGTTAAATTTTGTGAACCGGCAGAAGTTGCACGGGCAAGTTAAAGCAAGTACGGCGGCAACGTTCGATCGCGTAAATCAACAAGGAGCTACTACCGATCGCGCGATCGAGCAATTGCAACTTGCTGTAAATGCTTTAGATGAAGCTCTTTCTAAAACATCTCGCGAAAATCTCAATGTTGGGCAGGGAGAAAATGTGCACTCTCTCATTTCAGCAATTGAGAACCTGCGCCAGCGATTAATAATTTTAGAAAAAACTATTAAAATGATTCAAAGCGAGATCGAACTCACCAGCCGCCAATTCAAACAGCGGCCGGAGTTGCAACAAGTCGAAACTTTGACAACAATAATTCTGGACTTGCAGCAGTTTATCAACGAACTGCCACAGTGGGGCAGTTTGCAGCAGCGGCAGCTAACAGAACTTCAGCAAAAAGTAGACAATGCTTTGGCTGAGCTATCTGAAGAAATTGCTGTGATTCCCAACCGCGTGCAGGAGGCAGTAGCTAGTCGCGGGGGGGAAATTAACCCAGAGTTGGGTTCGAGTTTGAATGCCGATCGAAAGAAGGCCTATCGACCTAAAACCCAGAATGAGAAAATTCGCCAGAAATATCCCAGAGCTTATGTCAAGTGGAGTCAGGATGAAGACGAAAATTTGAAGCAAGAATATGCTAGCGGTCAACAAATTGGCGAATTAGTTCAGAGATTTCAGCGACAGCCTAGTGCCATTCGTTCGCGATTACAAAAATTAGGCTTAATCGAATAATGGGAATGGTATAGACAAAAATGAGTAAATCTAAAATCTAAAATCTAAAATCGGCAATAACAAAACGATCGCCCTTTTTTTTAAAAGAGCGATCGTTTTATTTCTTTATTCAGTACCGGCTGCCAACAGCGGGCCACTAACATTACATCTCAAGGCTTTTGAGCCTGGGTCTACCTCATTCTAGAAATCTTGGGGTAACAAAGAACTTAAACGCTCCAACAAAGGATCGGAATTCCTAGGAGGAGCAACCTCAGCATCTGACACTAAATTATCATCCGCCACAGACTCAGACTCAATCGAGCCAGGCTCTACTACTTTTGAAACTTGGGCAAAAGAAACTTGAGCAAACTTACTGTTAACACTTCCCTGCAACTGATCCAACTGCGCGCCCAGTTGACTCAGGTGATGTTCCAGTCCCTCCAAACGGCTTAATTCCTCAGCCGAAACATTGCGCTCGAACTCAGCAAATTTGACCGCAAGTTCAGCAATACCCTGTTCCAACCGCTGAAAGCTCTGTGTAGAGCTAGCAGACTCAGATACAGACAAAAACTGCCACAAAGCTTGCTTGCAGAGATTGCTGAAAGTCTGATACTTCGTGAAAGCCAACTCTTTTTCAATAGCGGCCAGCAAAGTTTGATCCGCAGCATCTTCAGTAAACGCCACCGAGAAATTCGCCTTATTTTTTGCCCACAGTGCCATAGGGTTCAAGCCTTAATCCGTTACTTTATCGTGGCTAGCTGAGCCTCAGCATAAATAAACTGTCCCAAAGCATTAGCTTTCCGAGAAGGCTGAGCCAAGTGAGCCTTAAGATTGGCGTCTTTAAGCAAAGGTTGCAGCACCTCCCAGAAAAACTCGCCGCCGCCGCCAGTCAGAACCACATCCGTCACCCGTTCCGGCAGCCACTGCACCAAACGTTCGGACAGTTCGTTAGCGAAAGCCTCCCGCAAATCCTTAATAATCGGATCTAAATTAGTCGGCTTAGTCGCTCCTCTCGGACGGTAGAAACGCTGGCCTTCTGGTTTATTCACCGCTTCCAGTAAAGACAGAGATTGAGGGTCTGCCCCCGGAATCTTTGAGGCAACTTGTTCGTAGAACTTGTTCATGGCGAAGGAATCGCTCTTAGAAGCCGCGCGGGCGAACCGGAAACGATCGACCATTAACAAATCGGTAGTTTGGTGTCCGATATCGACAACAGCCACCGACAGTTCGGGCAACTCCGGCGTAAACTCCTTGTTGTCTTGAGCCTCGCACCAAATCAGGCTGCCGAAGCCTTCGGGCATCACCCAAACGTGACTGATGTTAATATCCACACGCTCGCCCCTGTACACCACAACGTGGGGAGAGCGCAGTTGGCTGATAATCTCTTCCTTTTCTTTCTCAAACTGATCCTGGGAATAAAACGGCAAACCCAGCACAACTGCTATTTCGCCCTTCATCTGGAAATATCCAGCACAGGAAAAAACCTTAACCAAAGCATCTACTACTTTCGACTGGTCGGCGCCGCCGAGATTAGCGCCAAAATCTGCAGCCAGTTGGCCTATAGCGTACCCTTTGCCTTGGTACTCCAGCCACATATCCAACAGAGGGTCTGTTGCTTTCGACTCAAAGCTGCCGCCACGAACCTTTTCAACGGGCATAGCAGCCACGTTGGCAGGGATGAAAACAACGCTGCTGGGGTTGCGACTCACGCAGGCTTTAGTTGCCGTCCGACCCAAATCAGCACTAATAATCGATTTGTGAGAAGCGATCTTAGTCTGCTGCGTCAGCATAGCCGAATTAGGAACAAGCTGTCTAGTTGTCATTGAAATGTGTTACCTCACTGAGCCTCACCATTATCATGCCTTATCCCTTGACACTGCCACGCTTAAAGACAGTGGGTTTTGCGGCGATTCTTCTAACTCTACCTAGATTGGTATCGAAATCAGCACCAAACATTATATTCGGGACGATCGCCCTTACCGTAACTAACCTAACTTTTTCTGGAGCGATCGTCGTTTAAGCTCTGTTGCCTGAGAGTGCATTGTTAAGTTAAATTTAGTTAAGATTCTGAGTGTAAACTTTTGTCGCACTTCTCCGACACCGCGATCTTACCCGATCTGTCCCCAATTCAAGGCATCCGCATTTATGAAAATTTCTTGGCGAACTATACTACTTTGGACTTTACCCGCCTTAGTCATCGGCTTTTTCTTGTGGCAGGGGGCCTTTGCCCCATCCCCCACAGAAATGACCAAGAACACCGCCAGTACCCGCCTCAGCTACGGTCGATTCTTAGATTACTTAAACGCCGGTCGAGTGACCAGCGTTGACCTTTACGACGGAGGCCGGACGGCTATTGTCCTAGCAGTCGATCCCGAACTGGACAATCACGAGCAGCGGTGGCGGGTGGACTTGCCCTCAAATGCCCCGGAACTGGTTTCTAGACTTAGAGACTCCAAAATCAGCTTCGACACTCACCCCCTGCGCAACGACGGCGCTGTCTGGGGACTTTTAGGCAATCTAGTATTTCCCCTCTTGTTAGTAGGAGGGCTGTTTTTCCTCTTCCGCCGCGGTGGCAACGTTCCCGGCGGCCCGGGCCAAGCCATGAATTTTGGCAAATCCAAAGCTCGCTTTCAAATGGAAGCTAAAACAGGCGTACTGTTCGACGACGTAGCAGGCGTTGAGGAAGCCAAAGAAGAACTTCAAGAAGTGGTGACATTCCTCAAAAAACCCGAACGCTTCACCGCAGTCGGGGCGAAGATTCCCAAAGGCGTGCTGCTAGTGGGCCCTCCCGGAACCGGTAAAACCCTGCTGGCAAAAGCGATCGCAGGCGAAGCCGGCGTGCCTTTCTTCAGCATCTCCGGTTCAGAATTTGTGGAAATGTTCGTCGGTGTCGGCGCTTCCCGCGTTCGGGACTTGTTCAAGAAAGCTAAAGAAAATGCTCCTTGCATCATCTTTATCGATGAAATCGATGCAGTGGGCCGCCAGCGCGGCGCCGGTATCGGCGGCGGTAACGACGAACGGGAACAAACCCTGAACCAGTTGCTGACCGAAATGGACGGTTTTGAGGGCAATACTGGCATTATCATCATTGCTGCCACGAACCGCCCCGACGTGCTCGACTCAGCGCTGCTGCGTCCGGGACGTTTTGACCGCCAAGTTAGCGTAGATACGCCGGATATCAAAGGCCGCTTGGAAATTTTGGAAGTTCACGCGCGCAACAAGAAGCTGTCTCCGGAGATTTCTTTGGACGCCATCGCCCGCCGCACTCCGGGTTTTACGGGCGCTGATTTGGCTAACTTGCTCAACGAAGCTGCTATTTTAACTGCCCGCCGCCGGAAAGAAGCGATTACGATGCTCGAAGTTGACGATGCAGTCGATCGCGTGGTAGCAGGTATGGAAGGCACTCCCTTGGTGGACAGCAAGAGCAAGCGGTTGATTGCTTACCACGAAATCGGCCACGCGATCGTCGGTACAATCATTCAAGCCCACGATCCAGTTCAAAAAGTTACCTTAGTTCCTCGCGGACAGGCCCGCGGCTTGACTTGGTTCATGCCCAGCGAAGACCAAGGTTTGATTTCTCGATCGCAAATTTTGGCCCGGATTAGCGGTGCTTTGGGTGGCCGCGCAGCCGAAGAAGTAGTTTTCGGCGATGCCGAAGTAACCACCGGTGCCGGCAACGACTTGCAGCAAGTCAGCGGTATGGCGCGCCAAATGGTGACTCGCTACGGGATGTCTACCTTGGGCCCGATCGCCCTGGAAGCTCAGCAAAGCGAAATTTTCCTCGGCCGCGACTACACAGCGCGATCGGAATATTCCGAAGAAATTGCCTCTCGGATTGACGGACAAGTCCGGGAAATTGTCGATCGCTGCTACGACGACGCCCGCCGAATTATTCGCGAAAATCGCACCGTGGTCGATCGCTTAGTCGATTTGTTGATCGAAAAAGAAACCATCGACGGCGAAGAGTTGCGCCTAATCGTCTCTGAGTACACTTTTGTTCCTGAAAAAGAACAATACGTTCCTCAGCTTTAAGACTTGTTTAAAAATTAGGGACACGGCAATGCCGTGTCTTTAAAAAGTAGGGACGCAGCACTATTGCCACGTCCCTACTTTTTTATTAAACTGTCAATAATATTAAACCGCCCCTAAACGCCAATTAACGCAGATGAATACTAAATTTGCCATACATACTAAGAATTTGTCATTTTTTTTAATAGCAACTTTTATTTTTGTTTGTATCAATACTTTGAGCGCCCGCGCCGAAAAATTAAGATGTTTTGTAGATATTTGCCTCGACCCCAGCAGCGTTGAATTAAGTAAATCCGATATTCCCGGTGCTCCCTCTTATCCAGTCAGAGCTATTTTAGGAACTCAACAGTTTAGTAAGCAGAAATTGTTGGCGCAAATGGAAGTTAACTGCCAGCAGCGACAGTTTAGAACTGTCAGAGTTAGCGAAGATGGCGAAATTTGGTCTAATTTCGATCCCAGATGGACTTTAGTCGATCGCAACTCATCTTTGTCTGGCCTGGTTGACTATACTTGTAAATTGGCGATCGCAGAACAATAGAATCAATAAGTAGACCCAGAAAAAAAACAGAGCACCTATCTCTTCAACCTTGGGCTTGCGGGTGCAAGTTTGACCAGCAGCGCTTGAAACCGCCGAGTGTTAATATTACACTCAATCTAAAATCTAAAATCTAAAATCTAAAATCGGATGACAAACCCCACCGAATACCGGCAAAGACGCGAACAGTTAATGGCAAAAATTGGCAGCGGGACGGCGATATTTCGCAGCGCGCCCACAGCCGTCATGCACAACGATGTAGAATACGCATACCGACAAGATAGCGATTTTTTCTACTTAACCGGTTTCAACGAAGCTGCGGCGGTAGCAGTGCTCGCGCCGCACCACGAAGAACACAAGTTTGTCCTGTTTGTGCAGCCAAAAGACTTGGAAAAAGAAACTTGGCACGGTTATCGGGCCGGAGTAGAAGGCGCTAAGGAATTGTACGGTGCAGATGAAGCTTTCCCCATCGCCGAACTTGCGGAAAAATTGCCGAAATATTTAGAAAAAGCCGATCGAATATACTATCACTTCGGGCGCGATCGTAGTTTCGACCAAACAGTCCTCAATCACTGGCAGCGCTTGATGGCAACCTACCCGAAACGCGGCACGGGCCCCACAGCAATCGAAGATTCCAACATCATTTTACACCCGATGCGGCTGGTGAAAAGCGAAACTGAATTAGCATTAATGCGAAAAGCCGCTAATATCTCAGTTGCAGCGCACAACCGCGCCCAAGAATTCGCCAAACCTGGCAGGTACGAATACGAAATCCAAGCTGAAATAGAACATACTTTTGGGTTAAATGGCTGCACTCCCGCTTACCCTTCAATTGTTGCATCTGGTTACAATTCCTGCGTCCTTCACTACATCGAAAACAACCGACAAATGCAGGAAAACGATTTGTTGCTAATAGATGCCGGTTGTGCTTGCGACTACTACAACGCTGATATTACTCGCACGTTTCCTGTCAGCGGCAAATTTACAGCCGAACAACAGATAATTTATGACTTAGTTTTGCAAGCACAATTGCAGGCAATTAGTCAAGTATATCCGGGTAATCCTTACAGCAAAATTCACGAAACAGCCGTGCGCGTTTTGGTGGAAGGTTTAATGGATTTAAAACTTTTGGTGGGAGACATTGAAGAGATAATTAAAGAAGAGAAATACAAGCCATTTTATATGCACCGCACTGGTCATTGGCTGGGATTGGACGTGCACGATGTCGGCGTTTATCAGTACGGCGAAAATCCGCAAGTTTTGCAGGCAGGACAAGTGCTGACGGTGGAACCGGGGATTTATATTTCTCCTTATATTAAACCCGTTGAAGGACAGCCGGAGGTTCCTGAAAAATGGCGCGGTATTGGCGTGAGAATTGAAGATGATGTTTTGGTGACACTTGAGAGCCAGGAAGTCTTGACGGCGGGAGTTCCTAAATAAAGGTAGAAGGCTTTGGGTACAAGTCAAGAAAGATTGACTACTTAAGTTGGCAGTAAAGGCTTGAGCTTTGTTAGTATTGGCTTGAAACAGCTCAAGTCTTTACTGCCAAACCTAGAGCAATTATGTGTATTGATCCTACCAAGATCGATCGACCTCTGGAAACCTGCGAAGCATTAGTAGCAGAGCAAAAAGCAAAAATTCGGCAACTTGAAGAGGATTTGCAGCAGCAGAGAGATTTGTGCCAGAAATTAGAAGCACAACTCAAAGCAGTCGAGAATGCTGGCTTTTCGGGTTCGGCGACTGAATTTGATATCACCGAGGACGATCGCATTCGGTTAATCGCATCTCTGGAAAAAAGCCAGGAAATGTACCGAACTCTCATCAAACATTATCCGAATGGTTCGGTGTTTTTGTTCGATCGCGATTTGCGCTATACCCTGGTTGACGGTCAAGGGTTGGCAGTAGTTGGTTTGTCCAAAGAACTGTTGGAAGGCAAAACATTGTGGGAAGTATCGCCACCAGAAGATTTGCCACTTTTTGAGACTACATATCGCGCGGCTTTGGCAGGAAAAGAGAATACTTTTGAATATAAATACGGCGGTCGCGTTTATTCAACAACAATTGCTCCCGTCAAAAACGACAGGGAAGAAATTTTTGCAGGAATGGTCGTTACTCAAGATATTACCGAAAAAAAACAGGCAGAAATAGCCCTGGAAGAAATCACAAATCAGCTAGAAATTAAATATCAAAAGCGCACTGAAGACTTGAAAACAGCCAACAATAAATTGCAGGAAGAAATTATCTATCGCTGGCGCGCCGAAAAAGCTCTGCGGGAAAGCCAGGAACAGCTAGAATTGTTTTTCTCTCAATCTTTAGATGGCTTTTTCTTTATGATGCTGGACGAACCGATTAACTGGGACGATACAGTTGACAAAGAAAAAGTTTTGGATTACGTGTTTGCTAACGGGCGGGTAACGAAGGCAAACGATGCTGTGATCGCTCAATACGGATGTACTAGAGAAGAGTTTATTGGTCGGACGCTTCACTCTTTTTTCTCCCACAACTTGACTGGCGGCAGAGAGATAATCAGGCAATTTTTTGATGCTGGCAGAATTCACATCAAAAATGACAATCGCAAGTTTGACGGGGTTATAATTTGGGTGGAAGGCGACTATATTTGCATTTACGATTCCCACGGCAGAATCGTCGGATATTTTGGCGTGCAGCGCGATATTAGCGATCGCACAAAAGTAGAAGCGACCCTCAGAGATAGCGAAGAACGCTTTCGGGCAACCGTCGAACAAGCGGCAGTCGGCATTACCCACCCTGACAAAACAGGCCGCTATTTGCGAGTCAATCAAAAATTTTGCGAGATCGTGGGATATACTGCGAGCGAACTGCTGTCGCGAACTTGGATGGACGTTACTTACCCAGAAGATATAGATGCAGATTTAGAACAAAGCAAGCAATTATTTGCCGGGGAAATTGACAGTTTTAAAATGGAAAAACGCTTGCTGCACAAAGACGGCAATGTAGTTTGGGTAAATATTACAGTATCGCTAATCAAAGAACCGCTGAGCGGGGCAATTTACAATGTAGTAGTGACAGAAGAGATTAGCGATCGAAAACAAGCTGAGGTAGCACTGAAAGAGAGCGAAGAAAGGTTCCGACAGCTAGCAGAAAACATTGAAAGCGTGTTTTGGATGTTAAACGTTCAACCCCTGGAAATTATTTATATCAGTCCGGGTTATGCAAAAATTTGGGGCAGAAGCTGTGCTGATTTGTATGCTTGCGAGCGCTTTTTTACAGAGTCCTTCCATCCAGAAGATCGCGACCGCATTATTGCTACCTTCACTAAAAAAATTGATTCTGAAGAGGATATCGAATATCGAATTGTCAGGCCGGACGGCAAAATCCGCTGGATTCGCGCTCGGGCTTTTCCGATTAGAAATCAAGCTGGTCAAGTTTACCGCATCGTTGGCATTGCAGAAGATATAAGTGAACGCAAACAGGCAGAAAAAACTATCCGTGAAAGTGAAGAACGTTTCCGCCAACTAGCAGAAAATATCCAAGATTCCTTCTGGCTGATGTCTGCTGAATTCACCGATTTATTGTATCTGAGTCCAGCTTACGAAAACATCTGGGGGCGCAGCCACGAAGAATTATATGCCGATCCCTTAAAAATGATGGAGTGGGTGCATCCAGAAGATAAACATTTGTTGGAAGAGGCAATGGGGCGAGTGTTGCAGGGCGAGTCAACCAATACCGAATATCGGATTTTTCGGCCAGACGGCACAATGCGCTGGGTGTGCGATCGAGCTTTTCCCATTTACGACGAATCCGGCAAAATTTACCGCATCGCGGGTATTGGCGAAGATATCAGCGATCGCAAATTGACCGAGGCCCGCATCCAAGCAGCACTCCGCGAAAAAGAAGTATTGCTCAAAGAAATTCACCACCGCGTCAAAAATAATATGCAGGTAATTTCCAGCTTGCTGCAACTTCAAGCTCAATACATTGAAGACGAAGCGATGCTAACTTTATTTGAAGAAAGCCAGACCCGAATCCATTCAATGGCTTTGATTCACGAGCAACTGTATCAATCCGAACATCTCGATCGGATCGACCTTCCCCCCTACGTCGAAAACTTAGTTGCTAATTTGTATCAATCTTTTGGGTGCGGCAACACTGCGATCCAATTCAATCTAAACGTTGACCGCATTTGTTTAAACATAGAAACAGCGATTCCTTGCGGGTTAATTATTAACGAACTGGTTTCTAATTCGTTGAAATATGCCTTTCCCCCTAGATTAGGAGGGGAAATTAGTATTAAATTTTTCAAAGACAGTAATCAGCAATTTAACTTAACTATTCAAGATAACGGTCGCGGATTTCCGGAGAATTTTGATGTGGAAAATACTGAGACATTAGGATTGCAATTAGTTAAAATGTTGGCTTACCAATTAGAGGCGAGTATTGCCATTGACAGTCAGTGTGGAACTTGCTACAATCTAATTTTCAAAGAGTTAAATTATCGGCAGCGTATTTAAAAAAAAATGAACCCTATAAAAATTTTGGTTGTAGAAGACGAAGTTATTGTAGCGCAAGACATAGCAGGTAGATTAAAAAAACTCGGATATGTAGTAACAGCTACAGTTTCTTCAGGAGAAGAAGCAATTCAAAAAGCTATAGAAAACCCGCCAAATTTGGTGTTGATGGACATCGTGCTTAAAGGTGACATGGACGGAGTAACAGCGGCAGAAAAAATCCGAACTAATAGGAATGTGCCGACAGTATTTTTAACAGCTTATGCCGACGATCAAACGCTGCAAAGAGCGAAACTTACAGATCCATTCGGTTACATTATAAAACCCTTTCAACAACATGATTTACGGGTGGCGATCGAGATTGCCCTGCACAGACACGAAATCGAAACCAAGATGCGAGAATCTCTCAAAGCCTCGGAAGCAGCCAGAGAGTCGCTGGAAGAAAAATCGCACCGCCAAAATCATTATATTTCAATGGCCGCTCACGAATTGCGCAACCCGCTCAACGCGATTTTAATCTCTGCGGAACTCCTAGAGATCGATCGAACTCGCAGCAGTGACGAATCCCAAGTTAGAACCCTGCGGCTGGTGCACTCAGCTACCCAGAAGATGAACCAGCTAATCGACGATATGCTGTTCATGGGTAGAGCAGAAGCAGGCAAACTCAAATGCAATCCATTACCGATAAATTTAGTCGAATTTTGTCAAGAATTGCTCGCTCAATTGCAGTTAGGAAATGAAGCCAAGCACAAACTAACATTAATCCCGTCAGATGTTACCAGCGCGATGTTAGATCAACAATTGCTGCACGGCATTCTTTCTAACTTAATCGTCAATGCCATCAAATATTCCCCCAACGGCGGGCAAGTCACCTTGGAATTGGAATACCGTCAAGCAGGGAAGGGAGACAAAGAAGCTATTTTTTGCTTATCTCCTCACTGTTTGTTTGGCAATTCCCAATTTATAAATAGTAACTCTCCTTTACTAATTATGCGTATCCGAGACGAAGGTATCGGCATCCCCGAAACGGAAGTAGGAAAAATATTTGAAATGTTTTACCGCTGCAAGAATACTGGAAAGATTAAAGGTAACGGTTTGGGATTAACAATTGTTAAAAAAGCTGTGGAATTGCAAGGAGGTGCGATCGCCTGCGAAAGCAAAATCGGCGTTGGTACAACCTTCACAGTCGCGCTTCCTTACCTTGCCCTTTCCTCTAAGACTCAACGAGAAACAACTTAAATACCACTACCAACACTAATCCAAGTGTTGCAAAATCCACTCCACAGCCACCGCTAAATTGGCTGCAATAAAATCCGGTTTAGTATGATGCTGATACTCACCGCTCAACACGCTTTTCCCGTAACCAGTCTGCACCAAAATGCCAGTACAGCCGGCATTGTGAGCCATATCAACATCAGTCGCTTTATCGCCTACCATAAAACTATTCCGCAAATCCAAATCGTGTTCCCAAGCCGCCGCTACCAACATCCCCGTATTTGGTTTTCGCCAAGTCGTATACCGCGTAAATTCTGGGTTTGTTCCGCCTTCGGCTGCGCTTAAATAAGGACAGTAATAAAGAGCATCTAACTTGGCTCCTGCTTCATTTTCTAATAACTGACACAGGCGTTTGTGCAAAGCTTCTACGTGGCTGACGGGATTATAACCCCTCGCTGGGCCCGATTGATTGGAAACCAAACAGCAAAATATTTGTCGGTCATTTAAACGGCGTACAGCTTCAGCTATTCCGGGGATTAAATGCAAATCTTCTACTTTGTGGATGTAGCCGACTTCGATATTGAGAACGCCATCTCGGTCAAGAAATACTGCTCGTTTCATTGTTGTATTGTTTTTGATATAATATAAAACTCGGTGGCATCGGAATTGATATTACCCACAGTCAAGACACGGCAATGCCCAAGGCGTGTCAACTTAAGCTTTTCGTCCGCTAGTCCTCCCGCCTACCCGGCAGTCCGCCAGGGAATGAATTCCCTGTCTAATAGCGAAAGTCCTCTACAAGAGGACTGAATAATTCATTAGTCCTCTTTTAGAGGACTTCAGCTTTGAGACAGGGGTTTCAACCCCTGTCGGACTATCGGTGTAACGTTAAGTTGACTCCAATGGACACTGCCGTGTCCTCATCATGATTCTAAAATAGATTGTTTTCCCAGCCATTCGCGGAAACTATTATGATACAAACTATAGCAAATTTCTCCTCCAATTTCTTGTTTATTTAAGAACTCGATCCAATTGTCTAACACTTTTTCAACCTCGTATTCATCCTCATCAATTATATTGGATATCGCACTTACAGACAAACCTGTTGTGGATTTTATCAAAACATTCTGCACAGACAACTCGATCGCCGATAAAGCATCACCTCTCATCCGCAGCCAGTGGTTTTGATAATACGCTGCTAAACCGGGAGGAAGTTCAGAGACAAGTGAGGACTCCCCCAGATTAGCATCGGGGTGTGAATTCTCGTTAATGGCAGGTAACATCTGACTCAGATACATGAAATTGTTTTCGCTGACAGTGGCGAGTTGTTGGCAGAATTCGGGTTGAGTTAAATCCGGTGCGGTTGATAGGTATTGCTGAATGTAGTTAAGGACATCTTCCCGATTTTGGGCGGGATAATCTCTTAAATCCAGAGTTTGAGAGGGGGTTTCAATTAACAAACCGGATTTCTCTCTCAAAAACGGGCGGCGGGCGAGGATAAAATAAGTACGATCGCCCAAATATCTCGGCAGATAAAACAGATTTGAGCTGGGAGGCTGACTCGTGCGGGCGATCGCGTCTACAGAATCAATGACTATTATCAACTTTTGGCGATCGTTTAATTTATCGCTAATTTGCTGAAGCAACAAAGACAGAAACCAACTCCCATCATGGGATTCTAGATTTTGAAGTTGAGATCTTAGCTTGACAATTTCCGATGTTTCCCCATTGGCGGCAAGGTATTTGTCAATCAGTTGAGTGCAGGCTGAAGCGAGAAAATCTTCGGCTCGATTTTTGCCTTCAACTGCAGCGTTGTAATAGATACTGCGAGGATGGGCGGTGACATATTGGGCGAGGATGGAACTTTTGCCGCAGCCGGGAGTGCCGACAATTGTGAAATAACCGCGGCTGTGGGAGTTCAGAAAGTCGGAAATGGCAGAAAAAACAAATTTTCGCCCTGCAAAATTCTCGGTTTTTTCTCGCAGGAGTTGCTGAAATTCCTTTGGGTAAGAATCGGTATAGATGGGAGTTGGCAGAGGTGAGGAATTCATTTTAGTTCCTCCATCCCTTCTAGCTGCAGGAAATATACTCGGCCGGATGCGTCGCCTGCCACAATTGTGACTCCATCGGGTGCAATAGCGCAACACGCGATCGGGCTTTCACAGGTGAAATTAGCAATAACCTTTCCACTCGACAAATCCCAAACTTTGATACTCTTGTCCGATGAACCAGAAATCGCCCATTTGCCATCAGCAGTGACAGCAACTGCATTTACCGAGTAGCTGTGACCTTTGAGACTAAACAGTTCGTTTCTAGTTGTTAAATCCCAGACTTTGATGGTGTTGTCCCACGAACCAGAAATTGCCCGCTTGCCATCAGCGGTGACGGCGACTGCTGTTACGAATTGGCCGTGAGCTTCGAGAGTAAACTGTTTTTTTCTAGTTATTAAATCCCAGACTTTGATGGTCTTGTCCGATGAACCAGAAATTGCCAGCTTGCCATCAGGGGTGACGGCGACTGCTTTTACCCAATCGCCGTGACCTTTGAGAGTAAACAGTTCGTTTCGAGTTGTTAAATCCCAGACTTTGAGGGTGCTGTCCGATGAACCAGAAATCGCCCGCTTCCCATCCTCCGTGACGGCGACTGCATTGACTGCGTTGCTGTGACCTTTGAGAGTAAACAGTTCCTTTCGAGTTGTTAAATCCCAGACTTTGATGGTGGTGTCTCTTGAACCAGAAATTGCCCGCTTGCCATCGGGCGTGACGGCTACCGCATTTACCAAGTAGCTGTGACCTTTGAGAGTAAACAGTTCCTTTCGAGTTGTTAAATCCCAGACTTTGAGGGTGTTGTCCGATGAACTAGAAATTGCCAGCTTGCCATCACCAGTGACGGCAACTGAATTTACCCAGTTGCTGTGACCTTTGAGAGTAAACTGTACCTCTGCAGTTGTTAAATTCCAGACTTTGAGCGTGGTGTCTCTCGAACCAGAAAATGCCCGCTTGCCATCCTCCGTGACGGCGACTGCATTTACTGAGTTTCTGTGACCTTTGAGAGTAAATTCTTCCTTTCGAGTTGTTAAATCCCAGACTTTGATGGTGTTGTCCCACGAACCAGAAATTGCCCGCTTGCCATCACCAGTGACGGCTACTGCATATACCGATTGGGTGTGACCTTTGAGAGTAAATTCTTCCTTTCGAGTTGTTAAATCCCAGACTTTGATGGTGTTGTCCCACGAACCAGAAATCGCCCGCTTGCCATCGGGGGTGACGGCGACTGCATATACTGAGTTGCTGTGACCTTGGAGAGTAAACTCTTCGTTTCCAGTGGTTAAATCCCAGACTTTGAGGGTTTTGTCTTTTGAACCAGAAATTGCCCGCTGGCCATCCTCCGTGACGGCTACTGCATTTACCCAGTTGCTGTGACCTTTGAGAGTAAACTTTTCATCTCCAGTTGTTAAATCCCAGACTTTGAGGGTATTGTCTCTTGAACCAGAAATTGCCCGCTGGCCATCTTCCGTGACGGCTACTGCTTTTACCCAGTCACTGTGACCTTCGAGGGTGCGTAGTAGTCCCCTGCGAGGGGGAGTTAAACAGGCTGTCAAAGGACGCAACCAAGCTGCTGCTTTCCACTGCTTTGCTACCTCCAGCATTGCCTGAATCTCTGGCATTTCAAAGTACAGTAAGCGCCCTAACAATTGTTCTGCTAGCTTAGCCTTATCTGCCTCCAAAATATCTGCTGACATCCACAACACCGATTGAATCAAGTCCAGGGCTTTCGCTTTTTCTGGGTTGTACTCTGGGTGAGTTACTGCTTCTGAATCGTCAACCAAATTGAAATCATCAATAAGTGCCTGCACCCCAAATTCAGGATGCTGAATCTTTGCCATCAGAAAGTTAAAATCTGTCAGTTTTTGATAATACTTTTCTAAATTACCTGACTTGAGATAATTTGGCAGTAAGCTGCCCAGATAAGCACGTTGATAGAAAAGTGGTTTGGCCGCTAACTTGTCAGCAAATTCTCCCATATCACACCATCCCCTTTTCTAAATACTCAGTAATCCCTTCTAGTCGCAGGAAATATACGCGGCCCGATGCGTCGCCTACCACAATTGTTACTCCATCGGCGGCAATAGCGCAACAGATAATCGCACTTTCACCCGTGAAACTGGCAATGACATTTCCAGTGGTAAAATCCCAGACTTTGAGGTTTTTTTCCCAGGAACCCGAAATCGCCCGTTTACCATCAGCAGTCACGGCAACTGCTTTTACCAAATCGCTGTGACCAGTGAGAGTAAACTCTTCCTTTTGAGTTGTTAAATCCCAGACTTTTAGGGTGTTGTCATGTGAACAAGAAATTGCCCGCTTCCCATCAGTAGTGACGGCTACTGCATTTACAAAATTGCTGTGACCAGTGAGAGTAAACTTTTCCTTTTTATTGATTAAATCCCAGACTTTGATGGTGTTGTCCGATGAACCAGAAATTGCCTGCTTGCCATCAGCAGTGACAGCGACTGCATTTACAAAGTTGCTGTGACCATTAAGAGTAAACAGTTGCTTTCCAGTTGTTAAATCCCAGACTTTTATGGTGTTATCCGATGAACCAGAAACTGCCCTTTTGCCATCAGCAGTGACGGCTACTCCATTGACTGATTTGTTGTGACCTCTAAGAGTAAACTGTTCCTTTCCCGTTGTTAAATCCCAGACTTTTAGGGTGTTGTCTTTTGAACTAGAAATAGCCCGCTTCCCATCAGCAGTGACAGCTACCGCATTTACAAAGTAGTTATGGCTTTGATAAGTAAACAGTTTTTTTCCAGTTGTTAAATCCCAGACTTTTAGGGTGTTGTCCGAGGAACCAGAAATAGCCCGCTTCCCATCAGCAGTAATAGGGGCGTAATTTACCGAGTAGTTATGGTCATGAGAAGTAAGCTCTTCATTTTCAGTTGTTAAATCCCAGACTTTTAGCGTGCTGTCCGAGCAACCAGAAATCGCCCGTTTCCCATCAGCAGTGACGGCTACCGAATTTACCGAGTAGTTATGACCGTGAGAAGTAAACTCTTCCTTTCCAGTTGTTAAATCCCAAACTTTGAGAGTGTTGTCTTTTGAACCAGAAATCGCCCGTTTCCCATCAACAGTGACGGCTACCGAATTTACCGAGTAACTGTGGCTATTGAGAGTAAACTCTTCCTTTCCAGTTGTTAAATCCCAGACCTTGAGCGTCCTGTCTCTTGAACCAGAAATCGCTCGCTTGCCATCAGCAGTAACGGCTACCGCATTGACCAAATAGCTGTGACCTTTGAGAGTAAATTCTTCCTTTCCATTTGTTAAATCCCAAACTTTGAGAGTGTTGTCGGATGAACCAGAAATCACCCGCTTCCCATCAGTAGTGACAGCGACGGCCCATACCGAATTACTGTGACCTTTGAGAGTAAACTCTTCCTTCCGAGTTGTTAAATCCCAAACTTTGACTGTTTGATCCTCTGAACCAGAAATTGCTCGTTTACCATCAAGAGTGATAGCGACGGCCCATACCGAATTACTGTGACCTTTGAGAGTAAACTCTTCCTTTCCAGTTACTAAATTCCAGACTTTGAGGGTGTTATCCGATGAACCAGAAATTACTCGTTTACCATCAGCAGTGACAGCAACTGCATTTACCCAGTAAGTGTGACCTTTGAGAGTAAACTCTTCCTTTCCAGTTGTTAAATCCCAAATTTTTATGGTATTGTCCCAAGAACCAGAAATCACCCGCTTGCCATCAGCAGTGACAGCAACTGCATTTACATTTACTGAGTAGCCATGACCTTTGAGTGTAAAAAGTTCCTTTCCAGTTGTTAAATTCCAGACTTTTATGGTCTTATCTACTGAACCAGAAATCACCTGTTTGCCATCATTAGTGACGGCAACTGCATTTACAAAATTTGTATGACCTTCAAGTGTACGTAGTAATCCTCCTCGGGGGGGAATGAGACAAGGGATTAAAGGACGCAACCAAGGTGCTGCTTTCCACTTTTTTGCTACCTGCAGCATTGCTTGAATCTCTGGCATTTCAAAATACAGTAGGCGGCCTAACAATTGTTCTGCTAGCTTAGCCTTATTTAGTTCTAAAATATCCGCTGACATCCACAACACCGATTGAATCAAGTTCAGAGATTTCGCTCTTTCTGGGTTGTACTCTGGGTTAATTACTGCTTGTAAATCGTCAATCAAATTAAAATCATCAATCAGTGCCTGCACTCCAAACTCAGGATGCTGAATCTTTGCCATCAAAAATTTAAAATCAGTCAGTTTTTGATAATACTTTTCTAAATTCCCTGACTTGACATAATTTGGCAGTAAGCTGCCCAGATAAGCACGTTGATAGAAAAGTGGTTTGGCCGCTAACTTGTCAGCAAATTCTCCCATCTCACACTATCCCCTCTTCTAAATACTCAGCAATCCGTTGATTTACTTCCTTAAAAATCTTCCGCTTTGAATCCATCTCCCGTTTGCCTTTCAGAAAGTCAAGGAAACTAGCATGATAGATGGTATAGCAGATTTCTCCGTCTAAATTCTGCTTTTTCAAATATTCAACCCACTCATCTTCTAAAACCTGTGCCACATCGCATTCATCCACCTTGGCAATTCCCGCAATCATCTCGCAGGGAATCGCCGTGCCAATCTCTAATAAAATATACAAGACAATCTCCATCAATTGCCCTGGCTTAGATTCCATTTTCATCCGCACCCAATGGCTTTGATAATACTCTTGCAGCCCGTCGGGCAATTGCTTTAAATCCAAGTCATTGTAATAGCCATTAGCAATTGCGGGCAAAACATACCGCAAATACATAAAATTGTTTTCGCTCTTGTTTGCCACTTGCTCGGCAAACATTGTATCGGCAATGCTGTGGGTTTGAATCCAGTTTCTTAGTTTATCTTTATAGTCAGGATCGGTATTGATAAAAAAGCGAATATATTCTTTGATATCATCCTGATTAAAATTCATGTATTTTTCGTCTCTTAAATCTAAGTCTTTAACCGGAACTCCCGGAGATACGGCCAGCCGCCTTTGACCGAAGTTAAAGGGTCGCCGCGTCAGCAGGAAATATACGTTATTGGGCAGAGTTGTCGGCAAATGTAAAAGATTTTCTCCCGGTTCTTGTTCAACTTCATCCAGTGCATCAATTGCAATTACCAAACGTTCACCTGCCGTGAGTTTCCCCGCCACCGTTGCCAGTAATTTCGGTAAATCGGCGTCTTCTGATTTTAGCAATTCATAGCGGTCAATTAATTGCTGGCGAATGCTCTTCAAAAACAATTCTGGTCTGTTGCGGCGTTCGACGACAATATTGAAATAGCAGGGAGATTTATGTTCCCAGACGTATTTGGCAACGATCGAGCTTTTGCCCATTCCCGCATCCCCGATAATTGTAAAATAACCGTGAGAATTTTCGGTGATAAATTGGTGAAAAGTATCAAAAACAAATCCGCGACCGCAGAAAGTCCTAATTTTTTCTTTTATTAACGATATAAATTCTTCAGGGTAGGGGGCAACTACTGGGTCTGGTTTTGGATAATACTTCTGTTTTAATTTTATAAACAATATATCCAATTTACCGGCACCGTTTTGGTCAAGAAGTTGAGGAAAAGTATTTCCAAATTTTTTGTAAATCACTCCCAGCCGCTGTTTTACCGTAGCTTCTGATATGCTTAATTCTACTGAAAGCTGTGCCTGATTTCGGGGGCAATTTTCAGGAGAGAAGAGTGCTACTAATAATGTTTCTGTTTGTTCGGCAGATAACCCATGTCCGCCACATTCGCCATTAAGAAATTTTTGCCAATCCATCTAAGTTAACCCAAAATTTATTTTTACATTATAAATTAAGTAAATAAGTCCGTCAAGCAAATTATCAAAATTAAGATTTATACCCAATTAGGGTAATGCCTTTTCTACTTTAATTAGACCTTGACTATACTTCGATTATACCAACCTCTAATATACCTAAGTTTATACCTCAGGTAAACTTTACTCAATAAAATTGATGCCATGATTTTATCAAGACACAAAAACAAGTTTTGATAAACAAGAGAGGTCAGTCAAATGAACTTTAACTTATGTGGCAACTCGCAAAACTCTGACGAAGATTATAGTGGAATCGGTATAAAACTTATGGGCAAAATTGCCGATGAGCTAAGTTATACCCGCACTTCTGACGGTCGCAACTGTTTGTTAATGGTGAAATATTTATTTCAGCCAGTACCACCCCAACCTAGCACTCCAGCTCGTTGTTTCAAGCGGGCGATCGATGTTTTACACAGCTTTAACTGGCTTCAAGAGCAACGAACTCCCCAATCCGGTCGCACTTCTAACCAGCCAATTCACAAGATTAGCCTTGAAGTAAATACGGATTTTAAGGCTGTTACCCAAGTCCTTTGGTGGGTCGAGCAGTTAGAGCCTCTACCCATTCCCGCAACAGTTTTGCAGCTTTGTAAACTTGCTGCGATTGAAGGGTTTACGAATGCTGTTCGCCACGCTCACAAAACTCTGCCCTTAGAAACTCCGATCGAGCTTGCGATCGCAGTTTTTGCCGATCGCCTAGAGATCGAAATATGGGATTGGGGCAAGCCTTTTGACCTCAAGACCAAGCTGAAAAAAGAATTGCCAGAAAAAACTCTGTTTAGTTGGAACGACCTGGGCTTTACTCTTCACTAAAGCTGTTCTGAAATTGCCAGTTGTCCATTAACAGTAGGAAGAAAATTTTTTGTGATGACTACTGATACTGCTCCCAAGATCCTCGTTGTGGATGATGACCCGTCCATCCGCACTCTAGTTCATCGTTTTTTAACTCAGAAATATCAAGTAGATTCGGCAGCAGATGGCGAGACGGCTTTAGAATTGTTTGAGAAATTCAAGCCACTGCTAGTAGTTCTTGATTGGAATTTGCCGGATACTACAGGCTATCTCCTCTGCCAGGAAATGCAGCGCCGTACTAATGTTTTTGTGGTAATGCTAAGCAGCCGCACCGACGAAGCTGATAAAGTTAAAATCATGTCCGCCGGTGCTGATGACTATATCTGCAAACCTTTTGGTCTGGCCGAGTTAGCAATTCGTATAGAAGTTGTGTTGAGACGCATGAGACCTGTTACTCCATCGCGTATTGTATTCGATCGATTCGCGATCGATTCAGCGCGTCGGGAAGCAACACTCAACGATCGCATTATCAACTTAACAGCCTTGGAATTTAATATCTTGTATTTGTTGGCAAGTCATTCCGGTGAATCTTGGAGTCGCCAACAGCTAATCGAAAAAATCTGGGGGTGGAACTGCGACGACACAGGAGAAGACCAACTTGTTACCGTACATATTGGTCAGATTCGCAAGAAAATGATTCAAGCTGATGCTACGGGGTCGCAGTTTATTAAAACTGTTCGGGGTTACGGTTACAGGTTCGAGCCGCCCTCGCGCATGGCAATGGCAAATTGCCAATTTATCTAGGCGACGGAGGACACGGCAATGCCGTTTCCCTACCCCAAAATGAGCGTAGCTTGCGGGGCGGAACGCCATCGCCCTTGATGAGATATGCAACCATCGCCTGATTAATTGTAGGGACACGGCAGTGCCGTGTCCTGGATAACGGAGGACACGGCAATGCCGTTTCCCTACCGAAGATATCCTAGTTTTTAGCCGCCCCAAACCTTCTTTAAAACCTCTTGAGGAGAGATGTCCGCCATTTTGCCAGTAGGAGATTTAATGCCCAGAAATCGATCGCTCTTGGGCAGCAATTTCGCCGGTTCAGTCGGGCCGAACAAAGCTATTGTATAAGTTTGAACCGCCACAGCTAAGTGCATCGGCGCACTGTCAGTACATATCATCAAATTAGCAGCAGCAATGGTAGCAGCCAACTTGCCGACATCATCCGGCGAGATAACTTTTACATTCGGACATAACTCGACTAACTTTGTCACGAAGTCTGCATCTTCGGGGCCTTTCACAACAACAACGGGCAAATTCGGCTGCCGCTGCTGACAATCTTCAATTATTTGCTTCCAGTTGTCTGTAGGGTAAATTTTGTCAATACCTTTAGACACAGCTAATTGACTGGAACCGCCGTGAATTAGAATGTAACCGCTTTCTTTTACCCCCAACCGCTGCTGTTCGGCTTCCGCCCACTGAATGTCCTGTTTTGGTACATTAATTGCGATCGGCGGACAAGCATTTTTAATGTTAAATCCTTGCAGCAAATCGTGGTACATTGAAGCGGCGTACTGTTCAGTTTTGAGCGGTACAGCAGCGGTGAGAAATCGAGCGCCGTTGGTTCCCGAATAGCCAACTCTCTGCGGAATGCCGGTCAGCCACAGCAGCAGCCCTACAGTCCACCGCTGGCCTAGGGAAATAACTGCTTCGTATTCGCGATCGCGAATTACGCCCAGTAAATTGCCCAAATCTGCCATAGCGTTGCGGTCTTTGAAATTGTACGTCAAGACTTCTTTGACGGATTTGCAGACTCGGTAAGCGCCCTTCGCCCTCGGTTCCACGATGACATCAATTTGCGCCTCTGGATAAGACTGCTTGAGGTCGTCGAGGGTGGGGAAAAATAAAATTTGGTCGCCAATCCCGCCTGGGACAAGTGCTAGTATTCGCATCATAAACGATCGGCTATTATCTATCGAGGTAGCTCTCAGCGATCGGTCTTCAGCTATCAGCTTATAGTATTTCTAGACATTAAAAGCTACTGGCTGACAGCTAAACAACTGACCCAAAAGTACAGGACGCTCTTAATATATACCTAGTTGGGTTAAGAACGGTTAGTTAATGCACTTATTAATTCCTGCCGCGGGTTCGGGGCGACGGATGGGGAGTCAGCGGAACAAACTGCTGCTGACTTTGCTGGGAAAACCTTTGCTGAGTTGGACTTTGGCTGCTGCTGAAGCTTCGCAGCACATTAGCTGGATTGGCATCATGGGCCAGCCAGACGATTTTCCTGATTTTAAAGCAATTGTGAGCGATTTATCTTTGGCTAAGCCCGTGGAACTGATTCAAGGTGGCGCCACCAGGCAAGAATCAGTTTACAACGGTTTGCAGGCTTTGCCGCCCAATGCCGATCGAGTGTTGATTCACGACGGCGCGAGGTGTTTGGCAACTGCTGAATTGTTCGATCGATCTGCCGAGGCCCTCTTGACCTGTCCGGGCTTGATTGTCGCCGTCCCGGTCAAGGATACGATTAAGGTCGTAGATGAGCGTCGGATCGTGCGAGACACGCCAGACAGAAGCAATTTGTGGGCAGCCCAGACTCCCCAAGGATTTGAAGTGAAATTGTTAAAGCAGTGTCACGAAGAAGGGCGACAGAAAGGTTGGGAAGTTACCGACGATGCGGCTTTGTTTGAAAAATGCGGTTTACCAGTGCAAATTGTGGAGGGAGAAGAGACGAATTTGAAAGTCACAACGCCCGTAGATTTAGCACTAGCTGAATTTATTCTGCGGCAGAGAACAGAGCAGAGTAAATAGAATTTATTGACTATTTTTAAGAACGGGCGAAATGCCCGTTCCACAATCAAGAATCTGTTAGTTGTGGAACAGGCATCTTGCCTGTTTCTTATGTTATCTTAGAAAGATCATACCTGGAAGTAAACATATGATTTCTGTTGCGCCGATCGCACCACCGTTACTCATAGGCGAACAGCGGGTGGTGTTTAGAAATATTACTTGGCAAGGTTATCAACAACTGCTCAAGATTTTTGGCGATAAACGAGCAGCTACATTGATATTCGATCGAGGGACTTTAGAAATTACCATGCCTTTAGAAGAACACGAATTTTCGGCACGCTTAATCGAGTTTTTGATTCGGATTTTAGTGAAAGAACTAGGTTTGAAAATTAAAACAATGGGTTCGACAACCCTCGATCGATCGGACTTAGAGCGCGGTGCAGAACCAGATAATGCCTATTACATCCAAAATCAGCCCCTCGTAGCCGGTCGTACAGTTGATTTAGCCACAGATCCGCCACCCGATTTAGTAGTGGAAATAGATATCACCCATACCGATATTAACAAGCCTGCTCTCTATGCCAGTATGGGAGTACCGGAGTTTTGGCGTTACAATGGTAGAGAATGGCGAATTTATAAGCTAGAGAACGATGAGTATTTGGAAGTATCGGTCAGCCCCACTTTTCCGATACTTCCGAAGTCCAAGCTCTACGAATTTTTGGCAGCAGCGCAGCTAGATGAGGTAGAAGCAGAGGTGAATTTACGCAACTGGGTGAGAGAGATGGCGAAATCTAACTAGCGAATTGGGCATTGGCGGTCGCCAGATTACGAGCTTCATCAGACCGTAAGTTCAAGAGAGAGAGTTTTCCTGTTTCGTTAGTAAGGGCTTGCTGTTGGTCTGACAATAATTTCGCTAACATCAACATCGTCAGGTTGTTCGATCGCAAATACAATCGATCGCGCGATCGCAGCCGCAGGAATAGCTATTTTGCGGAATTCTTGCATTCCCAATATTGCAGCTTCATCGCTGATGCTCTCGGCTAACTCAGACTCCGTTACTCCAGGAGAAATCACCGTCACCCGAATGTCGCCCCCAACTTCTTGTCTCAATCCTTCTGAGATTGCTCTAACGGCAAATTTAGTAGCACAGTAAACAGCAGCAGTAGGAGAAACCGCGTGTCCGCCGATCGAGGAAAGATTGATAATCTGACCAGATTTTTGTGCTTTCATCACAGGAAGTGCCGCCGCGATGCCGTACAAAACACCTTTGATATTGACATCAATCATGCGATCCCATTCCTCAACTTTCAGTTGTTCGAGTGCAGATAGGGGCATGACGCCAGCATTGTTAATCAGGACATCAACGCGATCGAACTTGCTTTGGGCAAATTGAACGAGATCCTCCATTTGACTGCGCTGAGTCACATCTAGAGCCTGGTATTCGACTGTTCCACCCTCCGCACGAATGTCCTTGGCGATCGCTTCTAGGCGATCGGTGCGACGTGCACCTAAAACAACTTTTGCACCTTTTTTGGACAGCAACTTAGCGGTGGCTTCACCGATTCCGCTACTGGCTCCAGTGATCAGAACAACTTTATTTTCTACGTTCAACATGGTTGTTTTTCCTGTTATTGAGGTTGACTTGAATTAAATAAACTGACCGCCAGAGACTTCGATTCTCTGTGCATTCACCCATCTGTTGTCTTCCGATAGCAAAGCCGCGATCGCACCGCCGATATCATCAGGAAGACCGACGCGGCCCAAGGCAGTTTGCGAAGCGATAAAGCTGTTAATCTCAGGATTGTCACGCACCGCACCGCCATTGAAATCCGTTTCAATTGCGCCTGGGGCTACCACATTCACAGCAATCTGTCTGTGTCCCAGTTCTTTCGCCATGTATCGGGTCAAAACTTCGATCGCTCCCTTCATGCTTGCGTAAGCTGCATAGCCAGGTAAAGCAAAACGGGCAAGCCCAGAGGAAATATTGACTATCCGTCCTCCATCATTGATTAAAGGAAGAAGTTTCTGCGTGAGGAAAAAAACGCCCTTCAGATGAATATTCATCAAGCGATCGAAATCATCTTCCGTCGTATCAGCAAAAGACGCATAAACACCAACACCAGCATTATTGACGAGGAAATCAAAATGCTCTGTCTGCCATTTGTCTTGAAGTGACTGCTTGACTTGTTCCGCGAAACCGTCAAAGGTTTTAGTGTTTGAAGTATCCAGTTGCAGGGCAACGGCTTGAGCTCCGATATCGGCGATCGCAGATACGACATTTTTCGCATCCTCATCGCTGTTGTTATATGTCACGATGACATCGACTCCTTTTTTGGCAAGGGTCAAAGCCGTATTTTTGCCAAGTCCTCGGCTCGCCCCTGTTACCAATGCGATTTTTTTCTTGTCTTGGGTCATTGCCTTATCCTTTTACTGTTTCATTCAGATGTGTTCATCCTATGAGTAAAAGCAAGGGTTTTGAATACACAGACCTCGCAATTTATTGCCTAATCCTCCAAAGCCCTAGTTTAGGAATGGCTCAAGATGCTCTATGATGAGCAAAAGGAAATGGTTAAATCAATCAAAAAACTAGCATGGCGATTGAAATGCTCAACCAAGTAATAAATCAAGATGCGATCGCTAATCAGTGTCAAGAACTGGCGGGATTGCTAACTCGGCACACCGACGGCAAGGGAAATGGTTTTCATAAAACAGACATAGACAAACTGGAATTTATGCGAGAATCTTCTGTTTCCGCCGCACTGCACGGTGTCTATCAACCTATTCTCGCCATCGTCATTCAGGGCAAAAAAGAAGCCTTGCTGGGTGAGGAAACCTATCGTTATGGCGCGGCTCAATATCTTGCGATCTCAGTTGATTTACCTCTGAGTGGATTTGTTGTAGAAGCAACTCCAGACAAACCGTATTTAGGATTCAAGCTGAATTTAGACCCACGCCAACTCTGCGATATTATCACTGCCCAAACCCAGCCAAGCGCAAGCAAGAAAGAAAACTCTGTCAGAGGCTTATTCGTCAGCAATGCCGATGCGCCGTTGCTCGATTGCGCCCTCAGACTGACACGACTTTTGGATACGCCGCAGGATATCCCGATGCTGGCACCGATGATTATCCGCGAAATCTATTATCGTCTTTTAATGGGTGAGCAAGGCGAAGCTGTCCGCCAAATCGCCACATCTGGCAGCAATATGCAGCGCATCGCCGAGGTACTCAAACTGATTAAAACTGATTTTGCAAAACCGATGCGGGTTGAGGATTTGGCAGGACAAGCCAATATGTCTCCTTCATCTTTCCATCACCATTTCAAGGGAGTTACATCGATGAGTCCACTTCAATATCAAAAGCAATTAAGACTATTAGAAGCACGTCGCCTGATGCTTGCTGAAAACTCCGATGCGGCAAATGCTGCCTATCAGGTGGGTTATGAAAGCCCCTCACAGTTCAGCCGCGAATACTCTCGTATGTTTGGTGCGCCGCCGATTAAAGACATTGAGCGTTTGCGTACTGCTTGAGCGTAACTGTTTCGACTATATTGGTTTTGTTCCGTTAATACAAGTGGAGGATGAAAGCAATGGAATATAGCGGTACATGGCGGATCGCAGAGATGGCAATGTGGGATAGTGATTATTTGGACATGGAAGTTGAAGCCTATATCGAGATTGATGAAACAGGTTCAGGAGAATTTCAATTCGGTTTAGTATCAGGTCAAATTGACGGCGAAGTCGTAAAAGATGGAAAGGATCAGCGATTTGAGTTTACATGGGACGGTAATGATGAGAACGATCCTGCATCTGGTAGCGGTTGGCTCAAATTAAAGGATAAAAACTCGGTAGATGGTCGAATCAAATTGCACCAAGGCGACAGTTCTAGTCTTGTTGCAAAACGCATGAAATAGGCAATCAGCGATCGCACTATTGGTTGCGCGATTTTTTTGATCGCAGATGAACGCAGATAAAATACCATCTGCGTTCATCTGTGTTCCGAAGCTGATATCTGCGGTAACAAAATCCAAATCTAACCAATAACCAATAACAACTGACTTAGGTTTCTCATGAAGGATTAATCGCAAACTCGCCCTCACTATCAACCTCTGCCGCACTTGTCACTACATCCAAAAACGCAAACACGGCCGGAACTAACAGCGCATCCCTCAAAACAGCCACCCCAATTACTCTCTCAAAATCCGCCGGCAAACTGCAAACTTTTACCGAAGCAGGTATCGGTTCTGCGGCCAAACGGGGCAGAATTGCTGTACCCAAACCTTGCATCACCATACTGACAATAGTTGAATCTTCGCTGAGTTCGTAACCGATATTTAAGGGAAACCCGGAAGTTGTCAAATATTTGCGAAGCGGTATCGAACAAGGATTTTCGGCCGGCTGCAAAATCAGGGGATAGTTCGCTAATTCTTCCCAGGTAATCTTAGCACTTTTACATTGTCCGTTCGGCGGCAGCAACACAACATATTTATCCCGCAAAATTTCTCTAGTTTCAAATTCATTAGAGATGGGAAGAGAGACAAAGCCGATGTCTGCTTTGCCCGAGCGCAAAGCTTCTTCCACAGCTTGAGTATAATAAACTTCGGTAATGGTGACCGCAATTTTGGGAAAGCAACTGCGAAATTTAGCAATAATACCCGGTAGGATATGAGTTGCGACACTCCGAAAAGTAACTATCCGTACCTGGCCTCCCTGCAAGCCTTTTTCTAAATCCGCTTCTTTGACCATCATTTCTAAGGCGCAGGCTATTTGACGCCCGTGAAGCAGCACCCTTTCCCCCACCGGCGTCAGTTGAGCACCGTGTCGCCCCCGGTGGAACAGTTGCACTCCCAATTCTGTTTCTAAAGAGGCGATGGCGTGGCTGACTGCGGATTGGGACAGTTCCAATTGCAAAGCCGCCTCGCTAAAGTTTTCACAGTCTGCTACTGCTAGCAAAGCCTGAATTTGAGAGAATTTCATCCGCCGCGTATTGATTTCGTTCATAGCGTTTGTGCCAGTAGTACCCAAATTGTCACAAGGGCTTCGATCTATCGATTTTATTCATACAACCTATGCAAGCAATGCTTTGATTGTCAATGGTCGCAGAGTTAAAGTTAATTTATCAGGCAACAGATAGACTTTAACCAAACTTGCACGACAACAATATTGTGCTGTATTTGCGATGAAAACATGGCATATTTCAGCTATTATTTGTAATTTTTTGGTGCAATTTTTGGAGTATTTATAACTAAAAGGTGTTGGCTATGTCTACTGGCAAAAATCAGATCGATACCCCAAAAATGAAAGTTTTTTCGATGGCCGATCGAGCAAAACCTTCCGAAAAACAGAAAGGGCAATCGCTCTTTTGGGTTATGAATCAAATTTGGCAGTTTTTCATAGTCGCCACTGCTGGCCCAGACGAGCTAAGAATTTGGCAAACCTCAGATAATGATGGTAACACTTGGTGGCACGGTTGCGATCGAGCTACAGGTCGCTCTACTTGTGTGGCAACTGAGGATGAAATGCGCGCTTGGCTCGATCGGCGTTACTGCCAATAGTCGATTGTCGCTTGTATGGAACCGGGTTTATTTAGGTTGTTTGCCGTCATCAAAGGAATTGGTGAATCCGCCGCTACAAAATTTGGCAAATGCAAAGATTTCAGTGATGAGGCAATAATTGTGAATTTTTGATTTTTGATGGTTTAATTTCAAAGGAGATACTATGCTTCAAAGAATTTCCGAGTTAGCAGCGCCCGTTAGCGGAGCCCTCGAAGAGGATCGCATTATTCTAATGGAAAATGAGGTATACAGATTGCCTCAAACTCATCGAGAACTTCAAGTTTTGTCAGGAACTGCTTGGATCACGCTTGACCAACAGGACATCATTTTGCAAAGCCAGGAAAAAGCATCGCTTCCACCTAGCAAAAACTTTGCTGTCATATCCGCTCTCAACAATATGCCGCTGATTCTGACAGTCTGGCAAGACAAAAACCCAGCCAGAACCTAGGGATTGAGAAAAAATTCGGCAGGAGCACCCCAAAAAGCTCTATCTTAATAGTTATCACTTGGCTATTGGAGGACTCGATCGGTGCACTGCCGCTCTTACCACTTCAGCTATCTCGCAGCTATAAGTATTGTTTTATGGCCGGCACTCAGCTTGCTGGCAATTTCAGACGCTCGGGCTTATACCCCAATTATAAATGCGAGGCGCGCCCAAGCGAGCGATTACGCCCAAGCAACAGACCCTAAAACGCAAGCAGACAAACTCTTTGAAACAGGAGTAAAACAGTACCGCGAGGGTTTGTTTCGAGAAGCAATTCAGACTTTTGAGCAAGTTTTGGCAATTCGCAAGCAACTAGGCGACAAACCGGGAACCGGAGAAACCCTCAATAATATGGGGGAAGTTTATGCTGAAATGGGTTCGCAGCCCAAAGCTTTGGAAGTTTTGCGGCAAGCTTTAGTCATTCACCGAGAAATTGGCGAAGGGCTTCGTATCGCGCGCACTCTAAATCTCATAGGTTTCGTCAACCGGGTTGCGGACAATTTTTCCGAAGCGATGAAACTTCACCAAGAAGCTTTGGAACTTGCCAAAACTGCCAACGATCAAATTGGAATTGGAGAATCTCTCCACAACATCGCGGCCGTGTACGCAGAACAGGCAGATTACGCCAAGGCGATCGAATTTTACCAACAAGCCCGCACGATTCGCACTACTTCCGGCGATCGCCGCGATTTAGGCCGTACCCTCAATAACATGGGCGGCGTCTATTACAACATCGGCGACTTTAATAGAGCGATGGAATTTTACCACCAAGCTTTAGCAATTCGCCGGGAAATCGGAGATAGGGCTGGCGTCGGCCGCCTCCTCAACAACATGGCACTTACCTCTCGCAAACTCGGCAAAGATACTCAAGCGCTGATCTATTTTCAGCAAGCGATACCAATGTTAGAAGCAATCGGCGACAAGACAAGTATCGGACGCTTGCTCAACAATATGGGCGCGATTTATGAAAGTCTCGCTCAATATAGCAAAGCTCTCGAATCCTACGAGCGAGCTTTGAAACTTGCTCGCGAGGGCGGTGACAAAGCCGGAGAAACTACAGCGATGGAGGGTATTAAGCGATTGTCTTCCAGTCAGCTTGTGCCGCAATAATGACAGTTAAGCGGTTCGGCTTCTCGGGTGAAGATTGGAAAAGATAGACTTTGGCGATTGGTGGGCAAGAATCTGTCAGTAGTTGCATCATGTGTTGCCAAAAATACATGGCTCAAAAAGAGGAAAAAGGCTTGAGGGGCGCTATAATTTGATTAATATCGCGATCGAAAGGTGGAATATGCAAAGCTCCATTCTGCTGAGCAGCGAAGAAGTTGCAAGGCGTGCCGAGAAGCTCTACGATGAGCAAATCCGTCAAGAAGTAGAGCGAGAAGAGAATATCGGCAAAATGGTTATTATTGATATCGAAACAGGCGATTACGCAGTAGACAAAATGGGTTTAGAATCAGCACGGCAGTTGCGGAAAAAGAATCCGAACGGTCGGTTATTTGGGATTCGGATTGGGTACAAGGTGGCGGCTGCAATTGGTGGAGTGATGGAGCGGGTTTCAAAGTGATTTCCGGAATCGTAACGGATAGGCACGCGACGGTTTCTGTAGTATTTCGTCTGCCCGATCGACCCGACATTACAATTGAATTTGTGATAGACACAGGATTTACCGACTTTCTCTGCTTACCTCTGGAAGTTGTATCCATCTTGGGGTTGCCTTTTGAGTACAATATGCGTGCGAATCTGGCTGACAATAGCAATGTAGTGCTTCCGGTACATACCGCTACGATTCTTTGGAATGCAGAGGAGCGAGATGTTCGCGTACTTGCAACAGGAGCAAGACCGCTACTTGGAACTGCTTTGCTGGATGGATATGAACTGGTTGTACAGTTTACAGAAGGTGGACTGGTTACTATTGAAGAGTTGTAAGTTTTTACTAATTTAATAAATTTAAACTATGGATATCCGTACCGAAAAGCCAGAAGATTTAGAGGCAGTTCGCCAAGTTAATATTGCGGCATTCGGGCGAGAAAATGAGGCCAACTTAGTCGATCGATTGCGGGGAATAGCAGCTACATTTTCATTCGTTGCCGTCCAATCCGATCGCATTGTCGGACAACTTTTCTTCAGTCCAGTTGCGGTCGCAGGAAAATGTTCCAGCAATTTGTCGATTCTGGGGTTGGCACCAGTCGCAGTTCTTCCCGAATACCAGCGCCAAGGTGTAGGAACGCTGCTGATCCAGCAGGGTTTAGAAGAGTGCAGGCGATCGCGATTTCAGGCAGTGGTTGTGCTGGGCGATCCAGATTTCTATTCGCGTTTTGGGTTCGTTCCTGCTAGTAGCAAGAGCTTGAAATGTGAATATGATGTGCCCGATGAGGCTTTTATGGTTTTGGAGTTAGAAAGTGGAGCTTTGCAGGATTGCAGCGGAACGGTGAAGTATCGATCGGAGTTTAGTCTATGCGAGTGACGAAGCGGCAGTTTTTCTGATGATGTATCGTACAACCAACATTACACAATTGACATTTAGGAGTCAGAGTGGAAAGCGGTTGTGCTGTACTTGCCTTTGTGAAGCATAAAACTTGCACAACTATTGCCCAGCAAACTTATTTAAACGCCCCCTTTTCCCCTCTCCACCTTTACACCCTGCAATCCAAAAATCGGAGTTTGAGCAGATTTCCCCTTCAGAGAAACATCTCCCAAAGCCTCGCAAATAAAGTTTAGCTCGATCGACTCACACACCCTTTCAGCAATCAAAATTTGGTTTTCCCCCGCCTTGCTCATCAACCGAGCCGCCGTATTCACCGTATCGCCAAGGATATTAAACTCCCTGCGCCCTCGGGGTTCCCCAACCTCAGCAGCAAACACCGGCCCCAGGGATAGCCCAATTTGACAGCTTACTTTTATTTCTTGACCCCCGATAATTACCGGAGGCAAAGCTGCAATCATATCTCGGATTGCAATCGCCGCACTAGCCGCGCGGCTGGTGTCATCCGTGTGAGCGTCGGGCACGCCAAAATAAATCAGCATATCCGAACCCTCTAAGTGCGCCGTTACTTTTTGCAACACGCCCCCTTTCGCTGACACTACAGCATCAATCGACGCAAACACCCGAGAAAAACTTACTACCAGATTGACTTCTTCCTCCGGCGAAGCTTTGTCCACAGACTCCGGTAAACCAATCAAGTTGACAAACATCACCGTCGGTTCAGGAAAATCCGGCGGGATTTTCCGCCTGTCAGCATTTTCCACCAGCAGCCTCAGAATGGCTTTGGGAATATAACTAGCAAGGGGTTCAAGCCGCTTGACAGATTCCCCGATTTCTTTTACCAAGCCCGAAACGCTGCGATCGAGCAACACCGAACTCGGCATCCGCCGCCGAGTCAAAGTGATATCATACTCTCCGAGTTTATCGTCCGTTAAATCGTCCGCCACCAAAAAATAACCCGGTTTCCCGGATTCAAAACGAAATTCCTCTCCCAAAGACTCTTTAGCAGTTTCAGTCAAACACACCCGCCCCACAGTCCCAGAACCCTCAGCTTGCTTGGCTTGCTGGACTGAATGCCCCAGCAGTACGTAAGCCATCCGCTGCGGGGTACCAATGTCAGCACTAATGTAGCGGCCGCAGTGGATGCCCACCCGCATCTTCAAAGACAAAACACCCCGCGCCGTTTCAATATTGGCAAATTCAGCCATAGCCCGCTGCATCCGCAAACCCGCCCGCACCGCCCTCGCTGTATCCTCTTGGTGAATTCCTGACAGAAACTGCACCAGCATCGCATCTCCGGTAAACTCCAGCAAGTCCCCGCCCGATTTGCTGACAATTTCAATCATCGAGGCAAAATAGTCGTTAATCACCCCCAGCAGCGTTTCAGCTCCCTTGCGCCCCTCGGCCGCATTCGCTTCCAACAGCGACGTAAACCCGGCCAAATCCGTGAACAACAAGGTGCCTGTTTGCCACTGGTAGCGTACCTCGCCCGGGTCGGGCGGAGATTCGGACACGGGTCTGGGTACGTAGTCGTGGAGGATGTAGCGGAGAGTGCGCAGGTGATCGAAAACCGCCATTAGCGTTGCGGGGGACGGATCTACCCACGCAGCAGCGTACAGTTGGGCGGAAAGGAGCGATCGCAGCCGCAGTTCGATCGCAGCTAAGGGAGGATTGTAGGTTAATCTATTAATAATTTCCACCTAGTCTATTCTTAAAAAATAAGGTAAGTTCGATCGCTCTAGAGGCAACACAAATAGCTCGACTTAATACCATTATGATAAGTTTCCCGTGAACCCATACCAACCTAACCCAGAACCCACGATAGAAACTTCCGAAAGTCACAGTTTGCTAGCTCCCGATTTGATCAAAGCTGCTCGATCGGCCTATGGTATGTATCTAAAAGTGCATTCCGACCAGATGCAGCGTCCGGCCGGTGTAGTTGTCAGTCAAGGCAGCGATCGAGGTCAGCTAATTTTTGCTTCGCAGCCCGTTTTGTTGCCCGGTGAACGTTTTGTTACTTTTGACGAAATAGAATCTCAAATGTATTAATGAGTAATTGGTAATTGGTCATTAATCATTGGTAACTAATATTATGTCCGCTCAAACGCTCGCAATAAAATAGGTTTCTAGTGCAGGCCTAAGTTTTCAGGATTTTATGAAAACTTGCATTCTTGACTATTAACACCTTTTATGATTGGTAATTGACCGGACACGATCTAAAAACTAACAACTAACAAGTGACACATAATCACAGTCAACAATGAACAGTCAACAGACAACTTAATGGAAATAATTTTTAATTGCCTTGTCACGGCGATCGTCTTTATTGTCGGATCTGCTATTGGCAGCTTTCTAAATGTGGTAGTCTATCGGTTGCCTGCGGGTTTGTCGGTGATACACCCTCCTTCTCGCTGTCCCAAATGTTTAAATCAACTCAGAAGTTACGAAAATATACCCGTTTTCGGTTGGTTGTGGCTGCGGGGACGCTGCAATCACTGCCGCAGTCGCATTTCTGCCCGTTATCCCCTGGTGGAAGCAGCTACGGGTTTGCTGTTTTTGCTAATCTTTTGGCGGTTTGGCGTAACAGTGCAAACTCTGGGTTTTTGGGCTTTGTTTAGCTGGCTGTTGGCTTTGTCTTTGATTGATTGCGATACAATGACTTTGCCTAATTCTTTAACTCGATCGGGTTTGGTGCTCGGATTGGTTTTCCAGGTGGCGAAAGGTTGGTGGCCGACATTTAGTCCGATCGACTCGGTACACTATCTGGTACTCGACGGGATCGCGGGAGCAGTTGTCGGGTTGTGGCTGTTTGACGCGATCGGACTCGCCGGGACGATCGGTCTGGGGCAGAATGCTATGGGCGCCGGAGATACCAAATTGGCCGCCTTGATGGGAGCTTGGCTGGGCTGGAAATACTTGCTGCTAGCGGGATTCATCGCCTGTGTAGCCGGGGCTTTTGCCGGTGGCGGGGCGATCGCTCTGGGGTTGCTCGATCGGCGTCAACCCATGCCTTTCGGCCCGTTTCTGGCTCTCGGTGCAGCACTTACTGCTCTGTGGGGCGAAGCCATCTTATCTACTTACTTGCAGTTGTTTTTCCCTAATTTTAGTTTCTGATCTGCCGGTAGTCTAGCGATCGAACTTAATAATATCGGTTCATAAATTGGTAAAATTGTCCCGTGTCTTGGATTACACTTAAAACCACTAGCTTTCGCTGGGAAGCGGAATTAATGCAGCAGCTCCTGGCTGCTCATCAAATCCCCGCCCGGATTGTAGACTTGGGCATAGCATCTTATTTGGGTGCTGGAAGTGCTACAGCCCTGCAAGTTCTTCCAGAACACCAGCGAACAGCATCGCTCCTCATCAGTCCAGTTGAAGATGAGCCAGAATCTGGTGATTAGTCATTAGTCATTAGTCATTAGTCACTAAACAACTAGCAATTGACAACTAGCAACTGACAACTAACAATTACTAATTACCAATTCCAAATTACCAATTACCAATTACCAATTACCAAGTTTTAATGTCTCTATTTGATTGGTTTGCAAATCGACGAAAATCAGTACCGAACTCCCAAGAACGGCCGGAACGAGAAATTGCGGACGGACTTTGGAATAAATGCGAAGCTTGCGATGCCCTGAGTTATACCAAAGACCTGCGAGCAAATCAAATGGTTTGCTTGGAATGCGGGCATCATATCAGAGTTTACAGTGACGATCGCATCGAGCAGTTGATCGATCCCAATACCTGGATGCCCATTAACGAAGGACTGCACGCCACAGATCCCCTAAAATTTCGCGATCGCAAAAAATATAGCGATCGACTGCGAGAATTTCAAGAAAAAACAGGCCACCTAGACGCCGTAGAAACAGGCATCGGCAAACTCGAAAATTTGCCAGTCGCCCTCGGAGTCATGGAATTTCAGTTCATCGGCGGCAGCATGGGCTCAGTAGTCGGAGAAAAACTGACTCGCCTCATCGAACACGCCACGCGGGAACGCTTGTCCGTGCTCATTGTCTGCGCTTCTGGCGGTGCGAGAATGCAAGAAGGAATGCTCAGCTTGATGCAAATGGCTAAAATTTCCGGGGCTCTGGAACGCCACCGGGAAGCGAGACTGCTTTACATCCCGATTTTGACCCACCCGACCACCGGCGGCGTCACCGCCAGTTTTGCCATGCTGGGAGACATTATAATTGCAGAGCCAAAAGCTACTGTAGCCTTTACGGGCGGCCGGGTAATCGAGCAAACTCTGCGCGAAAAGCTGCCGGAAAATTATCAAACTTCCGAATACTCCTTCGCCCACGGTTTTGTAGACTTGATCGTACCCCGGACTCAATTAAAGAAAACTCTCGGTCAGCTCATCAGCCTCCACCAGCCCCAGCCGTTCTTGGCAGGCTCGGAATTGTCCGCCCTCGATGGCAGCGACGGCCACGCTGTGCGCCCGCAGACTCACGCTTTCAAGCTTTCTCCCTAAGCAGCAACGCCGGATGATTGTCTGTTGGTAAGTCCGGGGGAGAGACGAAAAATTTCTGAGCAATTGCTCAAAACCCGGTTTCTCGCAAAAATATTGAGTTTGGTAGCGAGACATTCACGCAGACACTAGGTTTTGAGCCCCGCGCGCAAGTCCTATTGGTAATAACGACGCAGCAGTGGGATGATATTGATCGGAAGTTGATTGGCCCTGAAGTTGGGCTGGGCAAAAATGCCTAGTCGCAGTTAGCGGTTAGTTAGCTGGCGATCGAACAAGATCTCAGAACAAACTAACAGAACAAGCTAACAGCGCTTTCTGAAATTGTCCGGCTTTCAGTTAATAGCCGTCAACTCAATTTTGACCTGTCAGCGACCTAAAAATTATGGGTTTTGCAGACCTGTCCATCGCAGAAATAGCAGAGGACTTCAACGTCCCTGTTGAAGACGTGATCCGCTTGTGTGACGAGTTGGAAATTGCCTACAAGCACCCTCAAACCCGTTTGGCTTTGGAGGATGTTAAGGCAATTATGTCTACTCTCGAAAAAAGGCGCGACTCAAAACTTCTTGCAGATTAGATCGCAAAATTCCTCTACCTTTAAAGGTATGGCTGCACTAACTTTCGCCAGTTGTTGCAGAAAGAGGGAATTTTGAACAGAAATCTGTTTGCCAGCTATGCTCTCTTAGCGTTCAATAATTTGCCGGATTTTTTTAAGGAGAACCATGCTTAAAAGATACTTAATTGCTCTGACCGCTGTATTCTTGACATTTCAGTTATTTGTCAGCAGTGCGATGGCTGTCGAACTGAGTCCTGAACTTCGCACTGTGACTTTGAATGACAAGGGTGCTCCGGTAGTGCTGAGCCTCAAACAAGTTCAGCAAGGCAAACGCCTGTTCAATTCGGCTTGCGCTCAATGTCACGCTGCGGGCATGACAAAAACTGACCCCAACCTGAATTTGAGCCCGGAAACTCTGGCTTTGGCCAACCCGCCCCGGAATAATATTGAGTCGCTGGTGGACTTTATGAAAAATCCCACCACTTATGACGGGTTTGAGGAAATTTCGGAAGTGCATCCGAGCATGAAGAGCGCGGATATTTTCGCTGAGATGAGAAATCTCTCGGATGACGATTTGTACGCGATTGCCGGTCACATTCTGTTGCAGCCGAAAATTGTTGCCAAGCAGTGGGCTGGTGGCAAAGGCGCTCGCTAATCGATTTTAGATTTTAGATTTTGGATTTTGGATTGGGGATGGAGCTGGGGTTTGGCAAGGATTGCTGGCTGGCTGTTTTTCTATCTAAAATCTGAAATCTAAAATTTACCCCCTGCTCATTGATTCTCGCCAGTCGAACCCGCCGACTTAAGCTTGTGGACTGGTTGAGGGCGACGAAAGCCAGAGTGAAACAAGAAAATTCGATTTTGCGAGCAAATGTTAGTGAATTATTGACAGTTCTACGCCCTTATGCTGCATCGTAGTGTTTTTGTCTGCTTTCTGTTGGGGATGTTAATTATTTTGCCGCTCGTGCTGTTGGCTCCTCAACCTGTTTTGGCTGCTGGCGATTCTTACGTGAATAGGTATTTAGAAGCCAGCGAACCTGTGCCTTTGGAGTTGGACTCTCAGGGGAATACTCGGTTGTTTTCGGCTCAGGATTTGTCTGCGGGCAAGGTGTTGTTCGAGCAAAGTTGCATGAATTGTCACGTCGGAGGAGCTAATTTACCAGATCCCACGATATCTCTGTCTTTGGCTGACCTGAAGGGGGCAACCCCTCCCCGCAACAACATCAATAGTTTGGTGGCGTTTCTGAGAGAACCGATGACTTATGACGGTACTGAGGAGAGTTTTTGGTGCCGCCAAGTCCCGGAAAGCTGGATGCCGCAGGCAGAAATCGAAAATTTGGCGGCTTTTGTGATCCGGGCCGCTCAGAAAGCTCCGGCCTGGGGCGTGGAGAATTTTGAGAGTTGAACTACCGCTGCAAAAAAGTGGTAAATTACTCGGGAGAACGCGATGCGACTGCGCGATCGCGCCTGTTTTAACAGGTAAAATATCTAAAGAATCACCCTTTCCGTGTCCATTAGAGGAGAACTGCGTTGAAAAGACTCTTATCGATCGCCCTGTTAGCGTTCGCAATTTTTACCGTCGGCTTTGGCCGCCCTGCTTTGGCAGGAGATGCTGCTAAAGGAGCTAAAATCTTTAGCTCAAACTGTTCTGCTTGTCACATCGGTGGCGGCAACGTGGTTATGGCCATGAAAACCTTGAAATCGGCTGCTCTTGAGAAGTACGGCATGAATTCTATCGAGGCTATTACCACTCAGGTAACTAAGGGCAAAAATGCTATGCCTGCTTTCGGTGCCAAGTTGAAGCCCGAACAAATCGAGGATGTAGCAACCTATGTGCTCGAACAATCTCAGAAAGACTGGAAAGGCTAAACTGCCTCTTTGAAGTCGGACAAGCTGGGCGGGCTTGATTTAATTTAAAACTTGTCCTCCCGATCGCACCCTCTCTCTCTCTTTGGCGAATAAATGTCGGTTTGCAGCGATCTTAACCTGTTTGGGAAAGATCGCCAGAAATCGGATTTTTATTAGCCCAAGGGCGAGGGAGGGTAATTCGATTTTAGATTTTAGATTTTAGATTTTAGATTGAAGATTGAAGATTGAAGATTGAAGATTTTAGATTTGAAATTTGAGATTGCTAAATGCTGACTTTGGATAAATTGTTCAGCACCTTACATTAACAAGGCTTACACATGGGGGCTAGAAACTCGGTTTATACGAAAAATCCTGGGTTTTAATTAGAGAAATATAGGAAGAAACCGGGTTTCTGAGGTCGCAAGTGCGATCGAGAATTAATTAAAATTTATAATTTATGCGGTTAATAAATTAAAGTGTGTGCTAGGATATAACCCCTTATTAGCAAAGCTTTGAAATCGAGATTAAAGTCGATCAGCAAAGTGGACTCTACACCTGCCATGAATATAAAAACATCAGCAAAAGTTAAAAGTCAAGTTAAAACTCTCGGAGACGCAGCCTCAGAGGCGATTGAGAAATATTTCCGCAAAAGTGTAGCGCACGAGGCTGAAGTTATCAAAGACAAAGACGCGGAAGAACTTCATCAAATGCGCGTGGGATTGAGACGTTTGCGATCGGCTGTAACGGGTTTTGCTCCGGTTTTAGACTTGCCAAAAGAGGCTTCAGAACGCAAAATTGGTAAGGTTGGGCGGGTTCTGGGAACGCTCAGGGATTTGGATGTGATGCTCGAAAGTCTCCAAAACCGCTATTACCCGAATTTGCCGGCTGACGAACAGGAAGTTTTAGATAAGGCTTTGTTGAATTTGCTCAAACAGCGGCAGCGGGCTTTGAAAGGGGTGAGGGCTGTTTTGGATGGCAAAACTTACCAGTCGCTGAAGCAGTCGATCGAGGATTGGCTGGAAAAACCGCAGTATCGGGCGATCGAACATTTGCCAATTGCTGAGGTTTTGCCGGATTTACTGTTACCTCAAGTCAGTGAGTTTTTCCTGCATCCGGCTTGGCTGTTGGGAACGGAATATGAGGAGGGCAAAGTTAAAGTTGCTGATGATTTGAATGCTGAGGCTGTTGAAGAGAAGTTAGCAGCGGAGGGAACTATTCTGCACGATTTGCGGAAGCAAGCGAAGCGGGTTCGCTATTTGATGAATCTGTTTGGGGATTTTTACGGCGAGACTTACGAAGTTTATGTCGAAGATGTGAAAGCTGTTCAGGAATGTTTGGGCGATATTCAAGACAGTGAAGTTTTAGGGGAGTTTCTGACAGATTTTGTCGATCGCGATCTGAAAAAAGAGTTGCCGAAATTGGCTGATATTTTGGCAAAAAATCGCTACGCAGCTTGGCAAAAATGGCAGTTTTTGCAGCGCAGGTATTTGAATTCGGAAATTCGGAAAGGTTTGCGATCGGTATTAATTCATCCTGTGGTTGAAGATGCTGTTAAGGTCGATTAGCAGTCGGAATTTTAGTGGTTTGCAGTTAAGCTTGGGCGCGGTTTGGGCGCAACTGCAAGCAACAGAGAAGTAGCTCGTTCTAATTAAACGTAAGGCGCTCTAGATTCGCGTATCCCTACCCCCTGCTCTTAAAATTTTGATTGCCTATATTAAAATTCTTGCCGACAGGGAGAGTCCCCCGCCTGTCAAGATTTTGGTTGAAAGTAAACAAAAACTTTAGTCATGGAAAAGAAAATGAGTAGCCAACTTAACAAACCTCTGGAAATATGGATCAATGAAGATTTACTACTTCCTGGTGTACGCCCAGCCCCACTGCTAATGCACCTCAGCCCGCCGGACACTAATCCAAAGTTACAGTTTTGGAATTTGCTCAGGGGTAAATTGCCGGATCTAGTCAAGATTCACCGATTTACAAACTTGGCAGATGCAGGCAAGATTGTGGTAACTCCACATTTTATTTCAAGTTATTATAGCTTTAAGAAGCAAGGTAAATTTTATAAATTCAAACGCCAAGTATTAGGATCGCAACGAACTCTCGTCACCTTTTCAAACAGTATGGAGTTTAAGCCTTCTCAAGGAGAAATATTTTTTGCATCTGCCACTTACAATGATAAAAAAGAAAAATCAATACCTACGCCCCAATGGCTTTAGGAATTAGGAGAGAAGGTAAATATATCAAAGCCATCAATTCCTACTGTCGGTTTTGTGGGAAATATTGAATACCCATCCAGACTAAATTCGCTGATATTACGTTATATTAATTTTTCGGATTCTATGGTTAACTGGATGGCAGGCAACCTTTCTGTTAATCGTAATTTGAATTTGGGAAGGCGAATGTTGATTGCAGCATTAGTCCGAAAAAAAATAATTAATGAATTGCGAAAAGCGAAAAATCTACAAACATCTTTGATTGAAAGAAAGGGAGAGTTTTTTAGTCTGCCATTGGAAGAAAAAAAACGCCAAAGAGCCGAGTATATCGAAAATATCGAGAATAATGCTTATATCTTGGCGATGAGGGGAGACGATAATGGCTGTTACCAGCTCTTGGAGGTGATGTCAGCAGGAAGAATTCCGGTTTTCATTGATACCAATAGATTGTTACCGGAGTTGAGAGGGATGAAATGGGAAGATTTTTGCGTTATCGTTCCTTTTTCGGAAGTGCATCGGATTGGAGATTATATCCAAGCTTTTCACGATAAACTTTCGGATGAGGATTTTGCTCAGGTCTGCCGGAAATCTCGCGCTGCTTTCGATCAGCTACTCCCTCACAACTTTGTTGTGAGGATTTTGGAAATAATTGCCAAAAGTACCAACTAATGATGTATAAAAATGGCGATAGAAGGGCGGCTAAGAATGTCAGAGTTAATTTAACTATCGGAGGAAATTACAGCATTTATTAATCATTTGCCCGATTTCTCTCCGGCAGATGTGTTAGAGTTGGCTAGTTCTTTTTATTGGCGGGAGTTGATCTCAAGAAAAAGCGATCGCTTTTTTCTTAAGAGAAAATCACGACTGCAACCACTTCATAAACTTATTCGTCGCAGTGCCGATCGACTGTCCGACCTGTTTCTTCAAACGCCACCGCTGAAAGGCTTGTTCGTAATCTTCCCCTTCAGTTTGATAAACATTCCAAGCATTCAGCGACAATCCTAATCCCCACGTTAGTAAAATAAAAAGCGACCAAGAAAGCTCGTGCGCTGCTGCTAGATTAAACAAAACTAAAAAAGTATTGATAATGCCGTACTTGGTCACATTTTTCTGCAATTTGCGACGACGGTAAGTGTTAAAAACCAGCTTTTCTTGAACTTCTCCTCTAGTTGCTAACCATTGCTGTTCCGCCGCCAGAATATCCTGTTCGGAAATGCCCAATTCCGCCGCAATCTCGAAAAGCTGGACTCTGGATAATTCCCCTTCATCCTGGCGCCGCGCGATCGCAAGCTGTAAAATACCTTGAGCATCCTCTGATCCGTAAATTTGATTTATTTGACTTTCATTTGTCGCCATAACAAGTTTCCTATAATTCCTGACATCATTTCTATGATAGAGATAACCGCAGTTAAACGGCAGGTAGTGACATTGGCGGATTTCAACACCCGGAAAATGAGGAGGCGATCGCACTTCCCACAGTCGCCAACCGTGTAGGTAGTTCACCCCAAAGTATACATCCAGCCATCCCTCGCACAAACCCTCACAATTCCGTCCCAAACTACAGGTGTCGCCTCAAATGATAAACCGGGTTTAAATCTCCCCGATTCTATTACATTCAAACGGTAAAACTCGCCTTTAGCATTTCTCAAAGCATTCTGATCCCCAGACTTCGCTCGTTCCCAATTTAAATTGAACAAATAAACACCGTTGTATCCCGCACTGATCAGTTTATTGCCATCGGTAAAAATCGGAGTAGAAATTGAAGAACCAATCGCTTTTTTAAATACTATTACCGGAGTATCGTAAGACTGCTTCCGCCAAGGTACAGCAATTTTTTTGCCTGTAACCATATCTTGGGAACCGATGTATAAGTTGCCGTCGATCGCATTTGTGGCAAACAGGGCCGGAAACTCACCTGGATTGTACTCGTCATTCAACGCCACCGAGCCAATTATTCCGCCTTCCCAGCTAGAAAGTCGGCGATTTCCCGTCGGGAAAAACCATTCAACACAGGCATTCGGCTCCTTGTTTGGATTCAGCTTCAGCACTCCGCCGTTGCCCTGAATGTATTGTTTTTCAATCGCACAAAACAGTTTACCAGATTTAGAAATTACAGCACTTCCGTCCAAATCAGAACCCGTATAGAAATCCCAGACTATCTTTTTAGTTTCAATGCTAATACCGTAAATATGACCGGAACCAGCAGCTATAAATATTCTATCTTTGAGCCTCGATGGCGATGATTCCGCTACCAAGTTTCCGCCGTGCTTGCTGATATCTGCTGCTGCATAAAGCTGTACTTCCGACAAGATATTTGGCTGCTTGATTCCTTGTTTAATTTTTGCTTGGCTTGTGGAACTATCGAGAAAATAGCCGATCGCATTTTCCCCCGCATTGAACAAAACGCCACCGCCGATGTCCAAAGCGCTGCTGTCATTATCCCGGCTGTAGCTGGGCGTTCTCCTGATGTCCAATTTCCAAAGTTCCTTGCCAGTTCTAAAAGATATTGCCCTAAAACTCGGCACGACATTTTTGCCACCACCGCCACTGCGGCTTCCCTGCAAAATCACAATTCTGTTTTCGGAGCTGGCTTTTTCATCGATATAAATCGTTGATGAACCTTTAATTATATCATCAAATTTATAGCGCCAAACTTCTTTATTTGTAGCAATATCTATTTTGCGCAAATTGTGGTCGTAAGCACCTATAATTAAATAAGTTTTCCCCCCGTCTCTGGTAATTGTCGGCTGTCCAGTCCAACCGGCGCCGCTCCAAACTACAGACCGCCTTCCCAGAAAAGTCCGGCCGCTGCCGAGTTGAAATTTGTCGATTAACTTCAAACTTTTCGGAACACCTCTGCCGTAGAAACGGCGCTTGTCGTTACCTAAAAATGTCGGGACTAATAATTCTATTTCTGGCTCAGCTTTTGCCAGAGAATTGTTAAGATTAGTTTCTAATAAAGCTTGTTCCGAAGAGGCAGTTTGGTACAGTTTGAGAACAGCAGGAGGAACAGCGGCGCTCAGCAAAAATTGTCCGAGCTGTTGATTGAAGGTTCTCCGAGATGATAAACTCATGTTAAATCGAGATAATCAGCCATAACATTAAAACACAATTATCAGCAACAACTCAATTAAAACATCTCGCGCTAAACTGCTAGAGAACTGACAAGCTTACCCAGTACGAGTGAAAGTGGATTTGATTATGGTCAACCGTCTTGCTCAATCCCAAAGCCTTTACCTGCGGAAACACGCCGAAAATCCGATCGACTGGTGGCCTTGGTGCGACGAAGCTTTGGAAGCGGCCCGAAGCGAAAATAAACCGATTTTCCTGTCAATTGGCTACTCTAGCTGCCACTGGTGTACGGTGATGGAAGGAGAAGCATTTTCCGATCGCGCGATCGCTCAATACATGAATTCGCACTTTATACCGATAAAAGTCGATCGCGAAGAACGCCCGGATATCGACAGCATTTATATGCAAACCTTGCAAATGATGACCGGTCAAGGCGGTTGGCCGCTCAACGTTTTTTTGACTCCAGACGAGCGAGTTCCCTTCTACGGAGGCACTTATTTTCCCGTAGAACCGCGCTACGGACGACCGGGATTTTTAGAAGTTTTGCAAGCAATTCGCCGCTTTTACGACACAGAAAAAGGAAAAGTAGAAGCCTTCAAAGCAGAGATTTTAAGCAACCTCCAACAGTCGGCAGCGCTGTCAGGATTAACCGCCGAATTAAATCGCGAAGTTTTTCAAAAAGGCTTAGAACTTACCACCGGAATTATTGCCGGCAGCAACCCCGGCCCCAGCTTTCCGATGATACCTTATGCTGAGCTAGCACTGCGGGGAACGCGATTTAATTTTGAATCAAAATACGACAGCAAACAAGTCTGCACTCAGCGCGGATTAGACTTAGCATTGGGCGGTATTTACGACCACGTAGGAGGCGGATTTCACCGCTATACGGTTGATGCGACTTGGACTGTGCCACACTTTGAAAAAATGCTCTACGACAACGGTCAAATTGTTGAATATTTGGCGAATTTGTGGAGCGCGGGAATACAAGAACCCGCTTTTGAAACTGCGATCGCGGGGACAGTAGAATGGTTGAAGCGAGAAATGACCGCGCCGACAGGCTATTTTTATGCTGCACAGGATGCGGACAGCTTTAACACTTCTGAAGAAGTTGAACCGGAAGAAGGAGCATTTTATGTCTGGACTTATGCCGAACTAGAACAACTGTTAACTGCTGAGGAACTGGCGGAAATTAAAGCCCAGTTTACTGTTAGTCGCAGCGGCAATTTTGAAGGTCAAAATGTATTGCAGCGCCGCCATCCGGGAAAACTGAGCGACACGGTAGAAACGGCTTTGGCTAAACTCTTTGCTGTTCGCTACGGTGGCAATCCCGATACTGTAAAAACTTTTCCCCCAGCCCGCAACAATCAAGAAGCTAAAAATGACAGTTGGCCGGGTAGAATTCCCGCAGTAACTGACACGAAAATGATTGCTGCTTGGAATAGCTTAATGATTTCGGGTTTAGCCCGCGCTGCGGCTGTTTTTGGCAATTGGGAATATCTGGAATTAGCTATGACAACGGCTAATTTTATTTTAGAGAATCAGTGGACGGATGGGCGATTTCAGCGGTTGAATTATGACGGAAAATCTGCTGTAACCGCGCAGTCGGAAGATTATGCTTTGTTTGTGAAAGCTTTGTTGGATTTGCATCAAGCGAGTTTGACTTTAGGAAAGGGGGAAGAAGCAAAACAGTTGCCAAATTCTCAGTTTTGGTTGGAGAAAGCTGTGCAGGTACAAGAAGAGTTTGATGAGTTTTTGTGGAGCGTGGAATTGGGAGGATATTACAATACTGCTAAGGATGCTAGCGGAGATTTGTTGGTGCGAGAACGCAGCTATATAGACAACGCAACTCCGGCGGCGAATGGAATTGCGATCGCCTCTTTGGTTCGTCTCGCACTGTTGGCGCAAAATTTGGAATATCTCGATCGCGCGGAGCAAGGTTTGCAAGCTTTCAGCAGTATTGTACAAGATTCTCCGCAAGCTTGTCCGAGTTTGCTTTCTGCTCTCGATTGGTATCAGCATTCTACCCTAATTCGCACGACTCCCGACCAGATTTCGGGGTTGATTTCCCAGTATTATCCGACTGCTGTCTGTCAGATTGAGGCTGATTTGCCTGAAGGGGTTATTGGGTTAGTTTGCGAGTGTTTGACTTGCAAAGAACCGGCGAAAAGTCAAGAGAGGCTGTTGGCAGAAATTTGGCAAAGTCAAACCCGAGTTTAGCACGGGGAGCGGGTTTACGAGATTCTTAGTTTTCAGGCGACGCATTTTGTCTGGCGCGTCGCCTATGAGATTATCGAGCTTATTTTGATATGTTTTCAGGCGGCGACGCACCCTACGTTAGTTGTTAGATGAGCGCCATTTGTGAACCCTCAATCTTCCAAAATTTCAACTAAATCTTCCATTGTCACGTCGAAGGCGCGGGCTATTTTGTAGACAGCAGAGAGATCGACTGTGTTTAAAGCATCCCGCCTCCCGTAGCTTTTTACCGTGTTGTAGTTGACTCCAGAGCGATCGGCAACTTCTTTAAACGTCCAACCTCTTTGCTGAGCTAGTTCTCGAATCCGCAGTCTAACGTAGCCCATTAGTGCGATCGCCCCTACTATTCCAAAAACTCGACCAAATCTTCAATCATTACGTCAAAAGCAAGGGCGATCTTCTGAACGGCACTCAGATATACCATACTCATGCCGTCATCTCGTCTAGCATAACCCTTAATCGTGTTGTAATTAACCCCTGAGCGCTCGGCGACATCTTGCAGCGTCCAGCCCTTTTCTTCTGCCAATTCTCGAATCTTTAGCCTAACTCGCCCCATTTGTGCGCCCTCAATCTTCCAAAACCTCAACTAAATCTTCCATAGTCACATCGAAGGCGCGGGCGATTTTGTAGACAGCAGAAATATCGGCCGTGTTCAAAGCATCGCGCTGAACGTAGCTTCTAACAGTGTTGTAATTCACTCCCGATAGATCGGCAACTTGCTTTAGAGTCCAACCCTTTTGCTCAGCTAGTTCTCGAATCCGCAGTCTAACATATCCCATGCTTTAGCTTGACATTGATGCGTATGCAACATACAATAGCTATGTACACTGAAAACGATCGCCCTCCTAGCCTGGAAAACTTAAGGGCGATCGCCTTTTCTATCACTCTCCGCTAACGCGGGGAAGGATTACCCTATGATACCAACATCAAAGCCCAAATTAAACACTCATCCCTGGTGTATCGTGCGACAATTGCCAAATATGCAGCGATTGGTTGTGGCAAGGTTCCACCGCCGAGGCGATGCAGAGGGATATCTCCAGATTTTACGGCGGTTGTTGCCGGCGGCCAAACACGCGATCGTATTTGATACGACTGGGGCAGAGAAATTGCCAGAAGTTCGATCGGCTCAATGAGAGCAAATGTTGTAATTGATGGGAGCGAGATCCTTTTTTGTTTTAACTAGAAAACCGATTAATAGAAAAGGGAACTCGTCCTTTCCTGACAAAAAGGAAGTAAGTCGCTCTAATTAAACGTCAAACGTTTTTCTGTTAGATACCCCACTTCTTAAAGAAGTGGGGTATCTGAGTATTCTATTTTTTTAGGTGGGCTTTTAGCTTTAAATGCTTAAGAATCCCCATGCAGCTAACAACTAGCCATTAGCAACTAACAACATAAGCTTTTTTTATCTTGACGGCACACAAGTTATTAACTATAATTACCAGACCAAAAATAACAAAAATCTTACGCCTAACAATTTTTCTCAAATAACCGTTAAACTATTCTAACGTTTGCGCGTACCCAACGTCGCAAGCCAAACCTATATCTGTTAAGGATTCGTCCTGATTCACAGGAGCAAGATTTTAAAATATGCATCTGAGCGAACTGACTCACCCAAACCAATTACACGGTCTCTCGATTCATCAACTCGAACAAATTGCCCGACAAATTCGAGAAAAGCATTTAGAAACTGTAGCAGCCAGCGGCGGGCACCTCGGCCCCGGATTGGGTGTAGTGGAACTGACCTTAGCACTTTACCAAACACTTGACCTCGATCGCGACAAAGTTACTTGGGATGTCGGCCACCAAGCTTATCCTCACAAATTGATAACCGGCCGCTACAACCAATTCCACACCCTCCGCCAAAAAGACGGCGTTGCAGGCTATCTCAAGCGCTGCGAGAGCAAATTTGACCATTTTGGTGCCGGTCACGCTTCCACGAGCATCTCAGCAGCATTAGGGATGGCGATGGCGCGCGACCTCAAGGGCGAAAACTTTAAGACTGTAGCAGTCATCGGCGACGGTGCATTGACTGGCGGCATGGCACTCGAAGCGATCAACCACGCGGGCCATATGCCGAAAACCAATCTGATGGTAGTGCTCAACGACAACGAGATGTCAATCTCGCCCAATGTCGGCGCGATTACCCGCTATTTGAACAAGATGCGACTCTCGCAGCCGGTGCAATTTCTCAAAGATAACTTAGAGGAACAATTCAAACATATTCCCTTTGTCGGCGAAACTTTTACCCCAGAAATGGAACGCCTCAAAGAAGGGATGAAACGCTTGGCAGTCTCGAAAGTTGGAGCCGTAATTGAAGAATTGGGCTTTACTTACATGGGCCCGGTAGACGGACACAATTTGGAAGAGTTAATTGCCACTTTCAAACAAGGTCATACCATCCAAGGCCCGGTGCTAGTTCACGTTGTGACTGTGAAGGGCAAAGGATATGCGATCGCCGAAAAAGACCAAGTAGGATATCACGCCCAAAATCCCTTTAACTTAGCCACCGGCAAAGGCATTCCCTCTACAAAACCCAAGCCTCCTGCTTACTCGAAAGTCTTTACCCACGCCCTAGTCAAGCTAGCAGAAAATAATCCAAAAATTGTCGGCATTACCGCTGCAATGGCAACCGGAACAGGTTTGGATAAACTTCAGGAAAAACTGCCTAAACAGTACATTGATGTCGGCATTGCCGAACAGCACGCCGTGACTTTATCGGCTGGTTTAGCCTGCGAAGGAATGCGCCCCGTTGTAGCAATTTACTCGACCTTTTTGCAGCGGGCATACGATCAAATAGTTCACGATGTCTGCATCCAAAATTTGCCCGTTTTCTTCTGTTTGGATCGAGCCGGCATTGTCGGTGCTGACGGCCCCACCCACCAAGGAATGTACGATATTTCCTACTTGCGCTGTCTGCCAAATATGACAATTATGGCACCCAAAGACGAGGCTGAATTGCAGCGGATGATAGTCACGGGAATCAACCACACAAGCGGCCCGATCGCCATGCGTTACCCGCGCGGCAACGGTTACGGCGTGCCTCTGATGGAAGAAGGTTGGGAAGAGTTGCCGATCGGCAAAGCCGAAATTCTCCGCAACGGCGATGATTTGCTGATATTGGGTTACGGTTCAATGGTTTATCCGGCGATGCAAACTGCCGAGATGCTGAGCGAACACGGCATTGAAGCCACTGTAATCAATGCGCGTTTTGTCAAGCCTTTGGACACCGAATTAATCTTGCCTTTAGCACAGCGAATCGGGCGAGTTGTCACTTTAGAAGAAGGCTGTTTGATGGGCGGTTTTGGTTCAGCAGTAGCCGAATCTTTGTTCGACAATAATGTCCTCGTTTCGCTGATGCGGCTGGGCGTACCGGATACATTAGTAGATCATGCAACGCCAGAGCAATCATTTGCCAGTTTAGGGCTAACTCCACCGCAAATGGTCGATCGCATCTTAGCAACATTCAGCCGCAAACAGTCACCTGTTAGCGTGAAATAGCTAGAATTGTAGGGTGCGCCTAGCGCACCTTACTCTTCGATATCCGATCTATGACAGTGAAAGAGCAGCATGATTGAAGGAAGATTTGAGGATAAGGGAGAAAAAACAATGACTAACGTGAAACCAAATCGTACCGTGCGGCGGGGAAGACTGTTCCCAGAAATTCAGTGGTCAGAAGAAAAAAAAGCCCAGTGGCGAGCCGAAAGAGAAACATTTTATCAGCGCTGCAAACCAATTTTCGATCGCCTTAAACCAGAATTAATCGACACTCACTACAACTGGTACATGGCCGTTGAACCCGACAGCGGGGAATATTTTATAGACAAAGATGATATGCAAGTTGCAAACATAGCCCATGAGAAATACCCGAAAGCTAAATTGCACGTTTTTCGGATCAATGAAACCGGAGTTTGTGGCACAATATGATTCAAGGAAGATTTGGTGATGAGGACGAGCTATTTTTTGAACTTGAACTGATTGCTGATAACGGCTTAGAATTACCTGTTGATGCTCTGCTTGATACAGGTTTTTCTGGCTGGTTAGCAATGGACAGTCAGGATTTAGAGGGACTTGATTGGACATATGTGAAACAAGAAAAAATGCGAACAGCTAAGGGAGAATTTGATTTTGAACTTTATGTAGGAAAAGTGCGTATTGAGTACCTAGAATTTGACATTCCCGTTCATGTGGGTGAGGGAGTACCGGAAATTTTAATCGGTCGCCAGTGGCTGAAAAATCGGCGCTTAGTAGTTGATATGCCTGCGGGTGTTTTGACATTGGGAGCGAGTTAAAATCAAAATGAATTTAAAAAGTTTTGACATAGTAATAGTAGGAGCAGGCCCAGCAGGCGGTCACTGCGCGAGAATCCTAGCCCAATCCGGCCACAAAGTCTTGCTGGCAGAGCAAAACGACAATTTTAATAAAAATGACTTTTCCAGCGCCGCCACGCCTCTAGAAACCCTCTCTAAATTTGATTTACCTGAATCCGTTATCGGCAGTTTTTGGCACAAACTTACTATTGAAACTAGCAAAGTCAGTCAAAGTTGGGAGTCTCCCGAAAGCTTGGGAGTTGTTCTCAACTTTGCTAAATTTAGAGAATTTCTAGCCAGCGAAGTTGAGCGATTTGGCGGTGAAGTTTGGCTTGGTTATCGTTACACCGGACATTCACCAGCCAAGGGCGAAACAACAGTAGAATTTAAACAGTTATCCGACGGTCAAGTTATCAAAGTTGGCACGAAAGTATTGGTTGATGCTACTGGCTTTGCTAGGGCGATTATGTACGAAAAAGAGAAAGATAAGCCAGATTTTTTGTCGGGAACCGGCATCGAATATTTAATTGAAGTAGAGCCAGAAGTTTACAATAAATACAGCGGTGATTTAATCTTTTTTTTGGGCGATAAATGGATGCCGAAGGGTTATTCCTGGATATTCCCAATGGAACAGAACAGGCTGAAAGTGGGTGCGGGTCGCATTTTTTTAGATCCGAAAACGGTGAGGCATTTGTCACCGCTGAAAAAATATATTGATTTACTGATTGATGAATATCTGAAGTCAAAAAATTATCAAATTATTGACAAACACGGTTCGACACTGAAGTACAGTCCTGGTTTGAAAGATATTTATTGTATAAATAATATAATTGCGATCGGCGATAGTGTCTCGACAGTAAATTTTTTAGGTGGCGAAGGAATTAGACACGGGATGGATGGTGCGGAAATAGCGGGGAAATATATTCAAAGGTATTTGGAGGGTAAAATCTCAGATTTTCGGGATTATGAGACGGAAATGCACCGCAAGTTTGATAAAAAATGGAATATTTCGGAAAGGTTGGCTGTGAGAAAATATATCGATGATGTTAATGATGAACTGACAGATAAAATGATTTCTTATTTAAAGTATATGAAAACAGAAGATGTTATGGGTATTTTATTTTATTATAAGTTTGAGAAGATTTCCAGAGGGTTAGGCGGTTATTTGCAGCGGAAAATCAAGGGATTGATTAAGCGATTTCACTTGTAAGGTGCGCCAGTTGAGAAATTTGGGTTGAGGGGAAAATCTCGCTGGCTGACGCACCCTACAAACCTAATTGCCATAAAAATTTTTCTGCTGTAACTTGAATGCGCGGCAGCGACAATAAATCATCGTCAAAACTGCTAAAATTTGACCTATATGATACACCAAAAGTATACCCAGTCGCTCCAATTAAATGCGCTACAATTGGATCGACATCCCCGTAAGGATAGGCAAAACATTTAACAGATTTTTCTAATTCTCGTTCCAAGATAGCACGGGATTTCGCCCCCTCCCGCACACTTTCTGTCGGCGACAATGCAGTTAGAGGTTGATAAGTAGCAGACATAGAACCGAATTCAATCCCTGCATCCCGCAGTTGGTGAATTTCCGGCCATCCCATTAACTGCACTTCTTCAAATTCGGCTTTTTCCCAACTATTTGTCTTTCCTATCGACTCCGCTACCAGAAAAACAGTCGCTGTAAAATCAAAGCGTTTTAGCAGAGGCCAAGCATATTGGAAAAAGTCGAGATAGCCACCGTCAAAAGTGATCAATACAGCTTTACCGGGTAAAGGAGTTTTATCCAGTTTCGCACTTCGCCAATCTTCCCAACTCGCACTATAATAAGCACGATCTTTGAGATACTGCAATTGTTGTTCTAAAACCTGCGGAGTAACTGCGTCTAAACCGTCAGGAGAAATGCGACGGTAGGCGAGAATGGGCAGCCTTTGTGTAACGCTATGATTGTCAAAAACTTGAGGTTTCACCGAGTGAGAAACTTCCCCATACGGCGATTTTCGCCCAATAATTTCCGGTGCGTAAAATACTTGCTTTGGAAACTCGTTTTCTGAGGCAATTTCCATTGTTGTTTCCCCCGCAATTGCCGCCGCTGACGCGATTTCCCGCAGCGCCGCCGCAGGGAGTGCGGCCCGGCGGCTGACACTCGTCCCGATCGCACCCGATCGCCTGCCGAACATCGCCGCATTTGGCGGGTAAATGCCCCCAGCACTCGGTGCATTCAACGAGTCGGGCAAATCAGACCTTTGTTTAGCACAAGAGGCTAAGCGCGATCGCAGCGATTGCTTGCCGTTGAGCGGTTTTCCCAGCAAAGCTTCTCGCACGCTCGCGACGCACAACTCAAAACCGCTATTTCGAGTAATTGTCGATCGCAATTTTTGAGCAGAAACAAAATTATTTTCCACAGCAACACTGACAATACCGACAGCAACGCCGCCTACTTTCACCAGCACGTCAATTTCAGAAAGCTCAACTTGTATATTAGCAAAATCCTCGCTAACTTCTAAGACAATCAAATCTTTTTCGAGGGTAATTGTTGCGACTTCCTCTGCTATTTCTGGCTTGTAGAAATCCTCCAAATGCCAATGCGGACGCCCCCATAATTCTTGCAAAAATAGCGTCCAGTCATTGTTTTTGTGTAATGGTTCCAGCAAAGTTTCCCACAATTTATTACCTTTTTCGCAGCGATTGCGTTGAAAGAAGCGATCGAGAATGGGCCAAGCAAACTGGGCTGCGATCGCATCCGCCAAAACCGAAGTCGCAACCATGCCATCGCAAATCGGCAATTCAATAATACCGAGTTTAATTCCTTCTAGTTGGATCGTACAGCACAGGCGATCGCATATTTGCGGAATATCGCAAATATCGGAAATTGGTTCGCTCACTTCTACCGTAACTTTCCAGGCAATTTCACCCTTGACTCGCTTAATCTTATCTAAAATATATTTAATTTCATTTTTCGTAAAAATTTTATGATATTTGTGAACCTTATTACTTTGAACCTCTCTCTCAATCCCTTGGTGCCAAGGTAGATTTAAACTGAGGTTAACGGCTTTTTCTTGATAAAGTTTCAGCATTTTTTCATCATAGGCAACGCCCATAAAATCACAAATTTCTTTTAATTTTTTTTCTTTATCATCTACAATCTCTTCATATTTGACTAATATGTGATTAGATTTTTTAGCATATTTGTGACTAATTAACATCGCCTCTTTCCAGCGAGTAATACAGTGGTTTAAATCCCAACCTGGCCCCCACAAATCATGAGAACTCCTAGTAGCCTCATGCAGAGAAGCTATTGTATCCATACTGTTTCGCAAAATATGTATAAATTTAGCATCCGGCAAAAAGCGCTGTATATCCTCAATAAAATATATGTGTTCCGGCGTTTTTTCCAACCAAATACTTTTGTTTTGTTCCGCAGCCAAACCATCCAAAACTCCGACAAACCAACTAACTTTAGTTGCCACAGTTTGACTATCATCAAAATCTTGTAAAAGTTCAGGGCGATTAATCTCATCCTTAAAAAAAGCTTCCATCCTACCTGGCAACTTTCCCGCAAACTTATTGTACAGTAAATAATGAAAAAACTTAGATTCAGGAAAAGAAATAACTTCAGGATGAGCGGCTAATAAACTTTGAAGCATGGTTGTGCCGCTTCTCGGACAGCCTAGTAAAAATATCCGTTTCATTTTTATAGCTGATAAATGGTTTGTGAATTAGATTTTTTTGATTAAAAGAAGAGAGCGCTAACTGCACAGATGAAGAGAAGAAACTCCTATGATTTATGTATTATTTATTAGAAATCATTGATAAACTTTTATTTTTTATTCCAGATACTAAAAGTTTTTTCCTAACTCCAATTATAGTTTTCTTTCAACAAATCCGAAAGTTCTTGATTGTAAGGTTTGAAATAATTTATCAATTTTTGTTCGATTTCTGGCGGCATTTGGCTGTAGCGATCGATATGATTTATTTGATATTCTTTAATTGCACTCGCACTAATATCCAAAAAATTCAATACTTCCGAAAATACTTTGTCGGTATTTGCGTAAAAATCTTCGGTTTTGAGAATTAGCAACTGTTCCCTCGGAAAATAGTCGAGCCAATTTTTGATTTGTTCTACATAAATTCCCCGCGACAAATAGGAATAATGCTGGTGATTAAAACTGTAATAATTTTCATCAGCTTGGATTTTTTCAATCTCACCTTTGAGTCTATCAGGTTCAGAAGCGATCGCCTTTTCAAAGTCCAACTTTTCGCAGCCACTTGCCACTTCTAAATGATAGTGCATCCATGCTCGTTTTACCGGGTTTTGCAGCATCACAATCAGCTTAACATCCGGGAAACACTTGTAAACTCGCTCCGCCACCAAAGGATGATAAATATAGTAAGGAGTCATCTCCCACAGCAGCACCTTGTCACCCGCGACACTCCGCGTCAACTGCTTGCTGTACCACTCAACACCACGCTCAAAATTCAAATCAAAAAAGTGAATGTCCCGGGAACCTTCTTTAATAATTTGCAAATGATTTTCGAGATTGCTGTATAGATATTCCGTGCCGCCGTTTTGAGCGCCAACAATTAAAAAGTCAGGTTTTTGCTGATTTTTCAACTGAGTCGAAATCTTGGCGTAGCCGGGATTATTCTTATCCAAATCGTAAGTAAGAGAGGCTAGTTCAGGTAAATCCCGAAGCGGCATTTTGCCCTCAAATTCCCAACGGTACGGCGGACAAAGAATCGTTTTTTGGTTGACAGTCGATCGCACGTACAGCGGATAAACCTGCCAATGATAATCGTAGGCGTAAGCCAAAGTTTCCTCGTAAACCCCAGCATTCACGTAATACTGACCGTTTCCTAAATCCAGCCTGTCGATTTGCAGCCGGATTTTGCCTTTCCCTTTCACCAGCGGCAGCAGTCTGCCCATTTGATTAGTATTAGTCTCAAAACAGCTTTGACCATCTTCCCTGCTGATTGTCACGGCAAAAATAGCAGCAGAAATTTCCTGCGACACCGAATAATGAATTTCAATGCTAATAGCATCACCGCTATCTATTTCTGAATCTGGCAACACTTGAACATCGGTAATTTCTACTTCCATAGAACCGAAGCGATTCTGATTACCTCCCTGTGACGAGCCGCTACTCGTAGCTTCAGCAGCACGCAGGGGAGTGCGATTTGATGTGGACGATCGCATTTCTGACAAATACTGACCGACTACCACTTCTGGTTCGCCATAAGCCACGATTTCACCTGATTTCAGCCACAAAGCCCGATCGCACATTTTCTGAATTTGCGACGCGGTGTGAGAAATCAAAACAATCGCACATCCTTGATTCTTAAACTCAGTTATCTTATTCAAACATTTAGTTTGAAAAGCCACATCACCAACCGACAAATGTTCATCAACTAACAGCACTTCGGGATCGGTATGCACCGCCACCGAAAAAGCCAGCCGCATTTTCATCCCCGTACTGTAAGTCCGCGTCGGGCTGTCAATAAACTGTTTTAACTCTGCAAATTCCACAATATCGTCAAACCTGCGCGCCACTTCCCGGCGAGTCAAACCTGCCACCACCGCACCCACAAACACGTTTTCTCTGCCCGTTAGATCCGAGTGAAAACTCGCACCCAAATCCAACAAGCCGCCAATTCTGCCGTTAACTTTAATAGATCCTTCCTCAGCCCGGCAAATACCGCCGACAAGTTGCAGCAGCGTTGATTTTCCCGCGCCATTCTTGCCAAGAATTCCCAGCATTTCGCCAGGAGAAACAGTAAAATTTATATTCCGCAGCGCCCAAAAACTCGCCTCCGGCTTCAGCTTCCACCAACCGGACAAAGCGGCTTCCATAATCGTATAAGGTTTCGCGGTAGAGTAGCGGTTAAAACGCTTACCCAAACCTTTGACAATAATTGCTTCACGCATTTACACTTCCTCCACAAAATGAGCGCTTTGCCGTCTAAAAATTCCCAGTCCGATGGGTAAAAGAGCCGCCACAGCCAAGCTCAAAATTAACAGAGCCGACCAATCCGGCTGCATACCTTTAAGAAGTATGGCGCGGTAAGCTTCAATCAGGGGCACCATTGGATTTAAGTAATAAAAAATCTTAAATTTTTCCGGGACGCTGCTGATGTCGTAGAAAATCGGAGTCAGGTAAAACAGCATCTGCAAAACTACTCCCAAAGTGTGCTGAGTGTCGCGGAAAGTGACATTCAAAGCGGCAAGGGGATAAGCAAAACTAACTGTTAGGAAAAACTGAATAATCATCAGCAGCGGCAACAACAAGAGCACTGCATTCAGAGGAACGCCATCAATTGCCAGAAAGATAAGTAACACTGGCAATGCTAAGAAAAAGTGAATGAGCCCCGTCGTCGTCGCGACTACCGGCAAAATTGCCGGGGGGAAATTTGGCTGCCTGATTAGTGGCTTATGATTGGTAATTAATGCCGTTGATTTAAATAATACCGTTTGAGACCAATTCCAGATTAACAAGCCGCTGAAAGCAAAGGAAGAAAATTTTGGAATATTAAGGGGTACGACAGAGCGAAACAAAAAGGAAAATACAGCCAACTGTAACAGCGGACTGATTAAAGTCCAAGCAATCCCCAAGGTCGATCGCTTGTAAAGTAATTTCATATCGCGATCGACCAACACCCGCAGCAAATCGAACCAATGAGCAATTTTGCGCCGATAAACCAGCGTTCCCGCATTTCTCACCGCACACCTCCGGCACATACCAGCGGTTCAACCCCAAGAACCGCAGCCAAACACTGGGCTTGCAAGTGCGCTTCCCTGTAAGCAAAAGGACTTTGCAGAACTCCCAGCAACTCACTCACTACCAATTTGCAGGTCAACTGGCCAGGAATCATCAAACGACGCAATAGCATCCTGTTCAGCCAGTGAGAGCAAACAAAATTCCAAATTTCCAGCCGCGGCACAGTGCGGTTGCGCGTGCAGATGACAACGCTCATTGACGGCAGGTGGCGATGGGAAACTGCTGCTGGTTCCTGGCCGAAGAGCTCTACCAAAGTCGATCGCACGAACTCTTTGCCTAACTTATCCACAATTGTTTGTGGCACTCGATCTGTCGCAATTGTTTGTTCCCAGGGACTGTTACTAACATCAGCCCAGCCCAGAGGTCGTCCCCGGTAGCGAACTAAAATGCGAAATCCTTCATATTTTCCGAGTTTTTGAATCGGATTAATCTGTTCGGCCAACTCAATTTCCATTACTTTTATTGCCATAAGTTGCTCCTAAAAATAGTGCAGCGGGAACTAGAGAGAAAAGTTCTCAGTTTTGAGTTGGGAGTTTTGAGTTGCAATTTCCCAATTTTCCAATTTCCCAACTTTTGAGGTTGGAGTTTTGAGTTTAAAGTCCCCGACATACTTATTAATTGCTAATTCGTACATTTTAAAAGCAACTAAAGGCTTTTCTTCGATCGTTTCAGCCTTGCAGGGCATACCGTTAACCCCGATCGCCCGAGCTAGGGGTTCGGCAAAGTGAAGCGCCAGAATCGATCGCAAGTGAGCGCCTCGCAGCGGTTCCGCGCCCGCTTGCGGAAAAATGTGGCCTACTTCCTGTTGACCGTAATACAGGTAAACCCCAGCCGGTCGTTCCGCGTCCAGCAGGCTTTCTGCAGCTTCCCAACCTTGCTCCAAATCGATGTTAATTTCATGTCCGCCCAAATCGCCGCGGGTCGGGGTTCCTTGCATAAAACTAGAAATTGCCGATCTACTTTTCAACTCATCGATAACACCCCGCAAATACCAATAACCGCGCAATTTTGCCCGCAACCACCGCCAAGTTCCCCGCATCCGCAAGCTTTCGAGTAAATCAAGGGATTTCCTCAGTCCCAGAACCAGCCAATCCACAGCAGCCGGGCAGAAAAACGTGACAGCTACCAGAATTTTATCTACCAGCGAGTAAGCAGTTTCGTAGGCTGCTATCGGCAGTGTCGGTTTAAGTTCCGGGTGTCGGTGGCCGATCAAAACATCCGATCGCCCTTCCTGACGAAATCGGCGGAAAGAGCGATCGATATTGTTGGTTTCGTGTTCGTAATGATAGCCCACTGCTTCAGCAGCCACAACAACAGGTACATCAGCTTTCAGCAAACGCACCCCAAACTCGTAATCTTCCCCGCCGCAGTTCCCGAAAGCCGAATCAAAGCCATCAAGACGAGCAAACAGTTCTGCATCCAAAGAAAGGTTGCCGCTGAGCAAATCTTTATAAGTAAATCGGTGACCGGGCTGGCTCATCTGATAAAACTTGTCTTCCCACCACGATCGCACTTCCACGTCAAAAAGTCTAGTTCCTCCGTGCAACTTAGGCGGATATGGGCCCATGACAGCCGCTCCCGGACGCTCTCGGTGAGCGCGCGCGTGGCTTTCAACCAAAGGCGGCAGGGCTTCGATATCGTCGTCGAGAAACAGCAGCAATTGCCCCGTAGCCGAAGCCGCTCCCGTATTGCGGGCGATGGCAGCACTCCGGCAATTTACCTCGAGCGCGTGCAGTTTAAACGGAGCTTTGTAGTCTTGTAGCATTGCCAAAGTATCGTCTATGCAGCTATCTGCCACTACAATAACTTCGATCAGCTCGATCGGATAAGTTTGCGAGTGCAAAGCATCCAAAGCCCGCCGCAGCGAAGAACTTCGATTGTGAGTGGGAATAATTACGCTAACAGTCAAATTTTCCATATTTACATTACCAAAATTAACTTCATCTACATTTCATCTGCTTTCATCTGCGGTTAAAAATAATCTAAAACTCCCTATTCATTGCTCCCCTTAATTTCTTGCAACCACTTCCGAGAAGCAAAATAAGCCATCGGCCCACTGACACAGCCTCGCAGTTGAGCCAACAGCAAATCGCTCGGAATCGACTCGGGTTGCTTTCGCAAAGAAGCAAATAATTCAGGAATTTGCTTGGAATGCAACCATCCCCAAGCTAACCGCAGCACACTGAATTCCCTGTTGATTACAAACATCCGCGTCCAGAAAGCATAGACTCCGATGCCGTAGCCTTGGAGCGTTTTTTGCAATTCTTCCCAGGTGCGCCGATGGCGGTGCCAGCTCAAAGCTCTCGGCTCGTAGACGATGCAGTAGCCCGCGCGCAAAATGCGGGCAAAGAGTTCACAGTCTTCCCCTCCGACAGTGGGCGTTCCCGCCCCTAAAGCCTCGTCAAACAAGCCGATACAGTCGATCGAACTTTTCCGCAAAGCCATACTCGCCGAAACCCCCACAGGAGCGACAACCAGCGGGTTGCAGTGCGCCCCGTCAAAAATTCGGCGCTCGAAGCCCCGCCCGTGGGGGCTATAGCGCTCGAACCATTCTTGCGCTTCGGTTTCTAGTTCCAAGGGCATCAGCAGCCCAGTGACGCACATCACTCGCGGATCGCTAAAATTCCACAAGAGCGATCGCAGCCAGTTGGGATCGGGGGCCGCGTCGTCATCTGTAAAGGCTACGAATTCGTGTTTAGCTTCGCGTAAAGCTCGGTTGCGGGCAGCGCTGGAACCCGGTACGTCTTCGCGAACATAGCGGACTTTTGGGTAATTTTTGACCAGTTCCTCGGTAGCGTCCGTGGCGGGACAATTGTCAATTACTAAGTATTCCTGACCGTCGTCTGGGAGCTGCATAAACGCTTCAAGAGTGCGCCGCAAATCTTCCGGGCGATCGCGCGTGCAAACCGCTACTGTGGCGATCGGGATTGCCTGCAGGGACCCGCGTTCGTCCCATGCGAGGGAATCGTAGAGCCAATTTTTCCAAAGATTCTCCCCCGCAGCATTCATCAGTGTTTCCTGCAATTGAGATCCCTCAATGCTACCTCTGACTACCGAAAGTAGAGCTTGGCCGATCGGTTTTCCGTGCAGTCGAATTAAAACCAAAGCTTTGCTGTAACGCTCCTCAACCGTAATTGCGGGCGGAAGTTTGGAGATTTCCAGGTCAAGAATAGCTGTTGCCATGAGTTATGCCATCTTAAGATTGTAGATTTTAGATTCTAAATTTTAGATTGTGAAAAACTCATAAATAATCCGTATTTCCCCGGATGTTTTTTAGCCAAAATTGTTTTATAAGATAGCAATTTATTAATGCTATACTTGTCGCACCCGGCTTGCGAATCAAACATAAAGCCTCATTTTTGTTATTGCTGTTATTCATATTTTAACTTTCGATGACCTGCTGATGTCAAGTTTTTTTCGTACATTATATTTGCCGTCAAAAACGAGCGCTCGTTGAGGCTTGTGTCAATTGCAGATGCTATAGGCAGCCGTTGCGCTAGCAAGCCTCGCCATTAATGCCACATCTAAAAACCCGATTTTTTGAGAAAACCGGGTTTGTGGGATCGCTTCTCACTCATTTCAGCTTTAATTGCGATCGGGTACTATGCTCGACAACATACCAAACAATTAAAAACTCTCGCAATTCCAACTTTCGCGAGTAGTAGTTCTCTAGCAATCCCAAGTCCGTTGCGATAATATAGATGCAGTAAATGAAATACTAATTTTTGGGAATAAATCCCCATGCCAAGTAGAACATCACAAAAAACAATAATATTTTCTATGGTCTTGTAGATACTGTCTTGACCTGTCAACCGGTAGCGATCGCATAATTGGGGTCGAAAGGCTTTTGGGATTTTTAAATCCCAAAAGCCAAATGCACCAACTTCCGATATCATTGCACCAATCACCTGCATTTTGACCTTTCCACAACCCAATAATCGCACAGCGAGTTGCTTTGAGTAACGGATTGCAGGGCATCGCCACCACAGCCAGCAAATACAAAGCTTTTTGCAGTCGGATATTGCCGGCGTATGAGAAACGAGTTTTGCCTTTAATAGAAGTCCCAGAATTGCATTCGCAGGGAGTGAAGCCTGCATAAACTGCTAATTTCCAAGCATTCTCACAATCAAAAACCTCACCAATGTACGGTAATAATATGGATGCCGTTTGTTCACCAATTCCGGGAATTGAGGTCAAGATTTCACCCTTTTTTTTAAAATGGGGGTTTTGGTCAAAATGGTCACTAATCAGTTATTTTATCGGTTGTTATTACTGTTTAAGATACTCCAAATATGCTAGCGTAAGGGAAGCAACAGTTGATCTAGCTGTTTCCAGACGGTTCTGTTATTGAGTTGACATTGCGATCGCAGATTCGACCGATCGCAAAGCTAGCTTGTAATTCCTTAACTTCTGGTGCAGTAGGTGTCGAAAATGAGGGTTTAACAGATGCACAAAAACGAGCAATCAGTGTCGCATCTACGGAGTCGGCTTGGGTTCGCAAAAGTTCGCTTTTAGCAAACCCTTTAATCCTGGCAGGATTGACGATACTAACCTGATAACCAGCAAAATGGAGGAATTCGGCTAAGGCTTCCCCGTAAATGCTAGTAACTTCCATGCAATCAGGGAGTTTGAGTACACGAAGTTGTTTCAGACGGAACTTACCCCGCACACGGGGTAAGTTCCGTCTGAAACTGGTAGATAGACGAGGTTCAGTCGGTTATTTACAATCTGCGCAAAACGCAGCAGTCGTTTGCTGGCTGCCGTCAAAAAACTGGAATATCACTGAACTGCAAGGATACATATTTGAGAACTACGATGTGGTATTTGACTCCACACAAAGCTATTCCACAAAGTTTAACCAGGCACGAATTAGCTGAAAAAAACTTAAAAACGCAACCCTAAATAAGACCCAGCAATGATAAAAAAACAGCACATTACAGGTGGGTTGGACACTCACCGAGCCGAGATTACTTCTGGCAAGTTAGTGGTATTTTTACAGGATGAATATCATCTATTGTCGGAATTGATGTGGCTGTGTTGGGGGTAAAACAAAAGAACGTATCGTTTTGTCCCCTAGTCAATGAGCGGAGTAAACAAACCTATTATGGGGCAGTCAGGCGATGTGAGATTTGAGGTTTGAGACTTCGGTGTGAGACTTCGCCGAAACGTTCGACGCTCAGCGCGACTAGGCTCAAACGTTCGGCGAGCACTCAGCCGAGTCGCGCTGAGTCGAACGATTTGAGATTTACTCCCGATGAATCTGGGAACTAGAACAAGAGTCTACAACTTTGGGTGGCTGGCGACTACTGTCGGAAACTTGTGTCCGTTTTTGGGCGGGGTCAAAAATCCATTTCAACTCTCTCCAGGATAGCCACAAGGTTTGCTTAGAAGAATGTATCAAACTTTTACAAAGAAACCAATCGAACTCATAAAGCCTCTCTCTGCTCTGACAACAGCAGTTAGCTAGCACGATTCTTGTTCTCCAAGTTTTTCAGATTGGACTATACACCGCCCTCAAAAACCAAAAAATGAAGATTTGTAAAGTTTTATCAAGATGTTTGGGCATCTGAATTAAAATCTTCTCATAAAAAAGACCAGCTTTTAGCAGGCGCAAATTGTGGAAAAAGGTTTAAAACTCAGAATATGAGATCGAGTTCGCTGATCTTACATGGTTCAATAAAATGTAACTTTTGATGCCAGAACCAGTAGCATGAACTTTGTCGAAGGCCGAATGCCCGTCAGGCCAATGCCTTCGGAAAATCGCTTTCCTGGCGCTGCATCAAATCTTAAGTGCAATTACTTTCCTTGCACGGGAGCCGGAGCCTTCGAGCAAACATTTAACTCCAGGGCTTACGCACCACAACTTTACAGAAACCGGGTTTTTTACCCGGAGCGAGGGCGGCAACAAAGTGTTTCCGTCCATCAAACCCGGTTTCTGTGTCCGGGAGTGAACTCGATCGAATGAATGCAGTCGCAACCGATGTTTAAATGTGGCGATACTGCAAGTTGCGTGCAAAGCAGGGAGCTAACCGCAGTGATGGATCTCGATTGTTTACCTTACGGCGCAGGCCACGCACAGGAAGGGGTCTGTCTGCTAGTCCGAATGGGGCCGCACCGCATTTTACTCGACTGCGGTATAGAGGATATTGCACCCCTGTCAGCGACACTAAATCGATCGCTGCCAGCCGATTTTGTGGTGTGCACCCACGCCCACTCTGACCACGCCAGAGGTTTGCTAGCACTCCATCAATCTTTCCCCCACTTGCCAATTTACGCCAGCGAAGTGACAACGCGGCTGCTACCGCTCAACTGGCCATCCCGGTCTCAGCAGCCAGAGTCTCGGTTCTGTCAGGCACTGCCCTGGCAGTCGCCGATCGAACTGCGCCCGGGACTTAGCGTGCAGTTGTTCCCGTCGGGCCATTTGCCCGGAGCGGCGACTGTGATCCTGACTTATGCCGCCCCCCACCGCACCTACACCCTGGTTTATACCGGCGACTTTTTCCTGTCCAATTCTCGTTTGGTGGAAGGTTTGCCACTGGGAGAACTCAGGGGCATGAAACCCGATGTTTTAATTTTGGAAGGCAGTTACGGCACGGCGCGCCACCCTCACCGCCGACAACTGGAAAATCAGTTAGCCGATCGCATCCACCGCGCCATCGCCGACGGTTACTCGGTACTGCTGCCCGCGCCGGCACTCGGTTTGGGCCAAGAACTGCTGATGCTGCTCCGCAGTCACCACTACTTTACTGGCCGCGACTTGGATATTTGGGTGGACGGCACTGTCGCCGACGGGTGCGACGCTTATCTGGAACTGTTGCCCCAATTTCCCACCGCCGTCCAAAATTTTGCTCTGCACCAACCTTTGTTTTGGGACGAAAGGGTGAAACCCCGCGTCCGCCGGCTGTCTGCCGAACAGCGCCTCGGATTGGGTTCCACGCCGTGTATTGTGATTACTGACCAAATTGCTGATTTGGCTTTGTATGTTGCCGATCGCACAAATCCTTGGATTTTGCTCGCACCTCAAAAACCCGGATATCCCGTCAGCAACTGGCCCGAATCTGGAGTCAGAAGCGTCGAAACTTATCTGCTAGCCGAACACTGCGACGGCCCAGGGACTACCCAGCTCATCCACAATTTGCGTCCCCAGCACGTAATTTTACTCCACGGTTCCCCTGCATATTTGGCTGACTTGGCTAACTTGGACGAGCTGCGAAACCGCTACCAGTTGCACACTCCGGCGGTCGGAACACTTGTAGAACTGCCGATCGGGGAAATGTTTTTGCAGCCCGCTATCCCGGAAACTAACTATGAGGGAGAACTCAGCGAATTGGGGACAGAAGTAGCAATTAGCTTGCCGAGTCCGATTACAGCCGACCCTCGGTGGGCCAATTTTGCCGATACCGGTTTGGTAGAAGCGCGGTGGCAAGGCGAAGAACTGGTACTGCGGGGCATCTCCCAGCGGGAACTGCTTTTTCAAGGCAGCGCCGTTCAGGCAAACCTCGAATGCTGCGGCAATTGCCAGCACTACCGGGGCCAGCGCTGTTGGAACCAATTATCTGCTTTGTTTGGCTTTAAAGTTACCCCCGACGGTTTCTGTCCGGTGTTTAAAGCGATACCGGAGTCCGAACTTTTCCTAGATGGGGAAACAGACGGCGAATAAGCTGTCGGGCACCTCGAAACCAGCCAGCAGGCAAAGAAAACAAAAAAACAGTCCTAGACGTACACAGACAAAAAACCCCGTTTAACCAGGGGTAAGGTATCGCGCATTGAATAATTTTTCAACTACTGTGTACTTAAGCTCTTGTGGGGTGGGCAGGAGAGCCCGCCATAAAGCTTAAATTTAAAGGCAAAATACCTTATTTGGTCACAACCGAGAATATTTTTGGTCTAAACCGGGTTTTTTGCGTAATTCCTCCAGGAAAAAGGGAGAAAAGTCGTTTTCTTTTCTCTCAAGTTTTCCTTGTGCCTCAAGCGCGAGCTCAAAACTATTCCAAATTCGAGTCCGGGTAGTGATTGCGAATTTGTTCGGCTTCGGGACAATCGTCAGAAACTAGGGGCTCGCAGTTAGTTCTGGACACCGAAGCCAACTTCTGGGACACAGCTCCAATACTTTCGAGACGCACCATTTCTTCCCAGGAGCTGATTTCGTCTTCTTCGTCGGTTTCGTAGCGCAGCGTGACTAGATCCCCTTCAATATCTAGGATACGAGCGCGCTCTATCCAACGTTGCTGATCTCGAAGAAAAATAGAAACCTCACGACCATCACAACAGAGTTGATAGATTTTGCGCTGTAGCATTTGTCAGTTCTCCTGCGCAGTTTAACTTGCTTAAAATATGGCCTGTTTACCGTAACGTACTTTGGGTTTTACATCGGAAGGCACAGCCGTATGGACTGGCCATTTTCACGTTTTCCGAAACTTTTGTACCGATGGGAGTTACCAAACTTGATTTTACCACCAAATCTATCTAGTACGCCATTTATCCAATTACAGGTTGTGCAGCCAGTGGCATCCCTCGCGGGAGGCATTTGCCAGCACAGATCGGAGCATTAGAACTTGACTCCCGCGATCGCGATTAACAGCGACAATAAAAACAGACTCTGCCTCAGAAATCTCCCTCTCAGGGTCTCAATTCCCCCAGAAACCTCTTGTTTCGACGTTTGTTCGATCGCGCCCACTAACGTTTCTTGACTCAATCTCAAATCTCAAAGCTCCAAAGCTCCAAAGCGACACTCAAACAGCGACAATAAAAACAGACTCTGCCTCAGAAATCTCCCTCTCTTGTGCCTCAATTCCCCCAGAAACCTCTTGTTTCGACGTTTGTTCGATCGCCCGCTAACGCCTCTTGGCTCAATCTCAAATCTCAAATGTCAAAGCGAAAGCTCCAAAGCGACACTCAAACAGCGACAATAAAAACAGACTCTGCCTCAGAAATCTCCCTCTCTTGTACCTCAAGTCCCCCAGAAACCTCTTGTTTCGACTTTTGTTCGATCGCCCACAGTACCGCGTCTTTCCTCAATCTAAAACCTAAAACCTAAAATCTAAAATCTAAAATCTAAAATCTAAAATCTACAGACCGGAGTGTGATAAAAATCATTGACAGCAGGCAGGCCCTGAATGTAGAAAATGGTGGCGGCCAACAACTAGCTTCAAAACGGGCAGCGGAACCTGTGGCGGTTAAGCTAAAAGAATTGCGGTTCCGTTCAAAACAAATAGGAGTCATCGCTCGTGGGTATTAAGGAGGCTAATTGATGGTGTACGCAGAAAATTGGTCGCAGCCGTCTATCTTGGATCTAGCGCGATCGGGCAACTTTCAAGCCCTCAATTACTGGATTGACAGCTTGCTGCGACCCGAAGGGATTTATGCCCGCGTCGAACAGGCTCAGGCCGGCTGCGTCCAAATCCTCGTAGAATTTCAGCGCGAATTTGCGCCAGATACTAGATTACTGGGGAGCACTCTCCGGGAAGGCTTAGTCAAATTTATTTGCCACCAACTCTGGAGGCTCAACTCGCCAGCAGTACAAGGAGTGCGAATTCACGCGCGCTTGGCTGGGGAACCAGAAATTCTCTGGAAACAGTCAGTGCGAATTGTCACTCCGGCAAACCGCCAGCGGCGGCGTTACCGTTCCCTACAGGCCGTCGATTGGGTTAAATTTAAAACGTATCGTTCTCTGCTGCTAGTGGGCTCGGCACTTGCCTCATTTATTTTAGGGTGTTGGGTGAGCTACCACGAGGCTCTTACCCTGCGGTTAGTATCCCCAGTATCCGGGTATCAGCAAGCTGGGGTAATATCGGGGCCGCCTCCAAAACGTGCGGATACGGTGCAAGCGGCCTTAGAAGTGGTACCAGTAGTACAGCAAAAGCAAGTTGCTAATCCTTACGACCCAACCGTAACGCTGATGTTCGGAGGAAATGTGAATCTATCGGATGCGCTCGGAGCATCTGCTGCAGGCAAGGATTACCATTGGGCTTTCGCCAATATGGACGAGTACCGGCAAGCAGATGTGGCAATGGTTAACCTAGAAAACTCTCTGACTCGCTCTACATTGGGATCGGGCAAAAAACAATTAAATTTTAAAGCCGATCCAGAATCGGTGAAAGTATTAACAGCAGGAGGAGTGGATATTGTCAATCTGGCAAATAGCCACGCTATGGATTACGAGGAACCGGGGCTGGTGGAGACTATAAATACTTTAGATAATAGTCGGCTTCAACACCTGGGAGCCGGTAGAGATATTAAGGAAGCAAGGCGTCCAGATATTATTGAGGTTAAGGGTCAGCGGCTCGCCTACCTCAGTTATTACGATGCCGACCTTCACGCCGCCGACCAAGGCAAAGCGGGCACTAACCCCCGCCGCAACAATCGCGTAGCAGAGGATATTCGAGCTCTCAGGGGTCAGGTAGACTGGATAATTGTTAATTACCACTGGGGAGTCGAATTGGCAGATTATCCGGGGGACTGGCAGATTGATTTGGCTCGGTTCACGATCGACCAAGGAGCTGATTTGGTAGTGGGACACCACCCCCAAGTCCTGCAAGGTGCAGAAATTTACAAGGGCCGCCCGATTGTTTACTCGCTGGGTAATTTTATATTCGGCGGGAATGCTCGCAGGGATTATGATACCGCAGTCCTGAAAGTATCGCTCAAAGACAGGAGTATGAAGGTAGAGTTTCTGCCTGTGGAGGTGAAAAAGTTTCAGCCGAAGGTGGTGGAGGGAGCCGCAGCAGATCGCATCCTCAAACACGTTGAGCAAATTTCTAGTATTTTCGATCGACCGATGCGATCTTCTGTAGTTCTTGATGCCCTAGTCCAGCCAGGAGCAGCACCAAAAACTCCAACTTCTCCGTTGCCCGGAGCAGCAAAGAGCGGTACTTACCAGCCCGGGCGGGGTTCCGGGGGAACCTCCGGTGAAAGCACTCTGCAAGACCCCGGACAACCCAAACCAACTTTGATTTTGCCGGCTTTGCCGGCTGCGCCCAAACAGCCGGACAACTCTTCATTGTTCCCGAACGGGACGGGGCCTGCAATTGAGTCCAACCCGCCTGCGAATCAAAATTTGCCGCCGCGCATCTACCCGACTCAACCTGAAAATCCCAGCCGGGAAGCAGAGCCGTTTACCAAAGAGCCATTCATCAAAGAACCGTTTATTGCGCCTCCATCTCCCAGTCAAGGAGCAGTGCCGAGTCCCCAAAGCTATCTTCCCCCCACTCGGGCTGTATCTTTTGAAGTCGCACTCAAAGAGCAGCCGACCTCCGCGATCGTTCCAAGTACAAGCAGTAACCGCTCCAAGCAGCGGATCGCCCTGCCTTCTATAGCTGGAAGCATTGGTTAGTCGCTGGGGGTCGGAGCGAGGAGGCAGGGGGGAGGATAGGAGCGGTAATGGGTGAACATCAACATACCGGCGACCAATTATTAACGACTGATTTACTGACAACCAATGATCGATGACCTACTACCGATGACAAATGTGTTTGCGATCGCGCTCAAGCAAAAGCAGTACAAAACCTATATCCTCTCCGACGAAACCGCTAACTCTACTCTAGAAGTTGTGCCGGAACGGGGCGGTATTGCCACTAGCTGGCTGGTTGAAGGCAAAGAAATCTTATACTTGGACGCGGAACGGTTCGCCAATCCCGATCTGACTGTACGCGGCGGGATTCCCATTCTGTTTCCGATCTGCAGCAATCTCCCCGACAATACTTACACCTACAAGGGAGTGCAGCATAAGCTCAAACAGCACGGCTTTGCGCGAGACTTGCCTTGGAGAATAGGCGAACAAGTTACGGAGGGTTGCGCCGCTCTTACCCTGATTCTCGACAGCAGCGACAAGACGCTGGCTGTTTATCCCTTTGATTTCCAACTCGCCTTCACTTATCAGATTAAAGGCAATTCTTTGGAAATTTTTCAGCGATACACCAATCTGTCTGCCGAACCCATGCCGTTTTCTAGTGGTTTGCACCCCTACTTTTTGGCGACGGACAAATCTAAGCTCCGGTTTGAGATTCCGGGGATGCAGTACAGAGATCAGAACACGCACCAAAAAGGTTACTTCACCGGCGTTTTTGACCCGATGCTGGATGAAATTGATGTTTCCTTTGACGAACTCACTGGTCTTGCTGCTACTGTCACTGACGCTGCCCAGGGCTTGCGGCTCACCCTCAGTTACAACTCCAGCTATGGGAAGTTGGTTTTCTGGATGGTGAAGGGCAAGGATTTTTACTGTTTGGAACCTTGGACTGCTCCTCGAAATGCCCTCAATACTGGCGAACACTTGATTTATTTGCAGCCGGGAGCGACTTGCGAGATGCTGGTTCGCATGACTGCAAATTTTATTTAAAAAACACTTGCTATTTGAAATGAGGGGTGCTACTATTAGAAATTGTGTGCGGTAACAATGTTTTCTCGGGTCGCTAGCTCAGCGGTAGAGCATTCGGCTTTTAACCGATTGGTCTCGGGTTCAAATCCCGGGCGACCCATAAAAAATTGGTGAGTTAAAAATTTTGAGTTTTGAGTGGAATGCTCGGAACTCAAAATTTTGTTTTTTGAACTTTTAAGTAAATCTGGAAAGATAGTGCGCGATCGGTGGCAAATTGTCTTAATATTATCGTAAGAATTGAGCTTGTCCAAAATTCACTGCCCAAAAATCACAAATAATTAGGAGGAATATCTATGGCGCTTGTACCTATGCGATTGCTGCTCGACCACGCGGCTGAAAATGGTTACGGCCTACCGGCTTACAACGTCAACAACATGGAGCAAATCCAAGCGATCATGCGCGCTGCTGACGAAACCAACAGCCCTGTGATTCTGCAAGCTTCTCGCGGCGCTCGCTCCTACGCTGGCGAAAATTTCCTGCGCCACTTGATTTTGGCAGCAGTTGAAACCTATCCTCACATTCCCATTTCCATGCACCAAGACCACGGCAATGCCCCCGGCACTTGCTATTCTGCCATGCGCCAAGGTTTCACCAGCGTGATGATGGACGGTTCTCTGGAAGCGGATGCTAAGACTCCCGCCAGCTACGAGTACAATGTTCAAGTTACTCGCGATGTGGTGAATGTTGCTCATTCGATCGGCGTTAGCGTTGAAGGCGAACTCGGTTGCTTGGGTTCTCTGGAAACAGGAATGGGCGAAGCAGAAGACGGCCACGGCTTTGAAGGTGCGCTTTCTCACGATCAGTTGCTGACAGATCCTGAACAAGCTGTTGATTTCGTTGAGCAAACCGGCGTTGATGCTCTAGCAGTCGCGATCGGCACTTCTCACGGCGCTTACAAGTTCACTCGCAAGCCGACTGGCGAAATTTTGGCAATCAGCCGCATTGAAGAAATTCACCGCCGCTTGCCGAATACTCACTTGGTAATGCACGGTTCTTCTTCTGTGCCCCAAGAATTGCTGGAAATCATCAACAGCAACGGCGGCAAAATCCGCGAAACCTACGGCGTACCTGTGGAAGAAATCCAAAAAGGCATCAAGTGCGGCGTTCGCAAGATCAATATCGATACTGACAACCGTTTGGCGATTACCGCTGCGGTGCGCGAAGCTTTGTTTGCCAAGCCCGACGAGTTTGACCCCCGCCACTTCTTGAAGCCGTCGATCAAGTATATGCAGAAGGTTTGTAGCGATCGCTACAACTCTTTTGGTTGCGCCGGTAACGGTACAAAGATTAAGCAAGTATCTTTGGACGATTTTGCAGCTAAGTATGCTAAGGGCGAATTGAGCTCTTCTGCTAAGAAGACTGTAGCTGTTTAAGAATTTGGGGTTTTAGATTTTAGATTTGTCTGAGGTCTAAAGTTAGGATTGCCGGGTAGCTGTGGAGTTGCCCGGTTTTTGTTTGTGCGATTTTATGTATTTAGTCACTCGGCGATTCAAATTCCTATTATACAAACTAAGTCTGCCTCCGCAGACTAAGAGATATCAATTACACCGCCTGGGCGATCGCATATTGCCTCAGTACAGGTGAAATCGTGTAAAAATTTGCTTGTTGTTCTATCCAGCAGCGCCGCGATAGAGATTGCAGCGCATTTAGCAAATCTGAAGCCGGAATTATCTCATTTTCTAGCAATTTGGCCCGGTTGATTGGCTGGCTTTCTTTCGTTAACAAGGAGATTACTTGTTTTTCCAGTTCCGATAGGCGATCGAACTACTGCTGTAAAACATCTTTCAAATCTTCTGGCAACAATATAGTATCATTTGGTAATAACTCTGTCACGCCTCCACCCAAGTCTTGAATCAGATTCGCCACGCTTTTTAACCATAGGGGGTTGCCTTGGTAACGATGAATGAGTGCTTCACTGTTGTCGCTTTCTTTTAACCCATAATCTCTAAGAATTTCCCGTGCGGCTGCGATGTCTAAACCTTTGATCTGTAAGGTACGAATAGAAGTATTTTGGCTTTTAACTTGAGTCACTTCTCTGGGTTGTTCCCAACCGATTAACATAAAGCAACTTTGATGGGATAATTTTTCTATTTGTTTGAATAAAGAGCGATATTCTTCGGATTCTGGTTTATATTTTCCTGCCAATTCGCCGCTACAGAAAAGGTTGTGAACGTCATCTAAGATTATTAAACAGCGATGGTTTTGTAAATACTTAATCAGCGGTAAGGGTTTTTGGTTTGTTGGGGGTGAATCTTGTTTTTCGGGATTGGAAAAAAGCTGTATTAGGTTAGATTGAAATTTGTCTAGGGTGGGGAATTCGTCTAGAGTATACCAAACTGCGTACTCAAACTCGTCTTTAATTTGTTGTACGAGTTGTACTGCTAGGGTGGTTTTGCCGATACCGCTGATGCCGGCGAGGGTGATAAGCCGACAGCGTTGTTGTAGAATCCAGGTGGTGAGGGTTTGGAGTTCGGGAGTGCGATCGTAGTAATCACCCAACTCCGGCATTTCGCTTAAATCTTGATGCGAAGTTTTAGTTTGTTTTGAGTTAGATGTTTCCTGATTTGGTGGGTTTGAGTTTGGTATATCTGGCCGGTGTCTACCTTCTCCACAGATGTTAATGCTACCAACTCCGATATAATCTTGTACGACATTGGAAAATAAGGAGACTTGCAATCTCTCCATTGCCGATCGAACATGCGATTTACTAACATCTTCTCCCAACTCTTCTGAAAGTATCTGCCATAATTGCGAACCTGCATTCCTAACACGACTTTCAGAACAGTCAAAGTCTTTGGCTATTTGCTTATATGTCTGATGTTGTATAGTTCCACGCAGTAACGCTTCTTGTAAATCGTCAAGGTGTCAACACATAACCTGATTTATGATGCGATACAAGCTTCTGCTGCTGATGGTGAATACGCTGAAGGAGAAAAAGAAGTGATTCGTGAAGCAGCATCTATCTTAGGAATCTCTGAGGATGCAGTTAAGCAGCTTGAGGAACTCTACGAAGAGGAACAGAAACTGTTTGCCAAGAAAATTCAGTTGTTTTTTCCCAAAGGGAAGCCTCAGTATTGACACATGGATTCTTATGCAATTTTCAATAGCAAATGTATCTTCCGTAACCCTAATCCTTAGTTTTTTTTAGAGTTACTGCCTCCTGAAGCGGAAGTTCCCTCGCATCGCGAGGGAACTTCTGGTTGAAACCATTTACCCGCTTTGACTTTCCAGAATTCGGGAAAATCAGTTACAAATTAAAGAATTCTATGTATGCGGATAAAACCTAACTCTCTGAGCTTCACGGTGCTTCTTGGCTTACTTGCTGCACTGCCACCTTTATCAATAGATATGGCACTACCAGCATTTCCCACCATTGGCACCTCACTAGACGCGCCCCCTGCTGCTGTGGGACTAACACTTAGTCTGTTCATGGTTGGCTATGCTACATCGCAACTCGCCTTTGGTCCATTTTCTGAGCGATACGGACGCAGACCAGTCTTACTAACAGGATGCGTAATGTTTGCCTTTGCCAGTGCTGCTTGTGCCTTCGCCCCATCAATTAATGCCCTCGTGGCTTGGCGCTTTTTTGCGGGTGCGGGTGCGGGTGCTGGTATGACACTGATGCTGGCAATGGTTAGCGATCTCTTTGAAGGTGTTACTGCTCGCGCCCAACTCTCCTATATTAACCTGGTGATGACCATAGCACCAATGATCGCACCAACAATAGGCGGGGGAGTATTGGCGATCGCTAACTGGCGAGCTATCTATGGGGTATTAGCTGTAGGAGGACTGGTACTCATATTGGCTATTGCACTCGGACTGGACGAATCAATTAAAAGTCGGGATGTAAATGCTCTCAAACCACATCGGCTAATCGAAAATTATCTGCGTGTTCTTAGTAACCGAGTTTGCATTGGATATGCGCTTGTCAATGCTCTCAGTTTTGGATGTATGTTTGCCTACGTTGCGGGTTCACCACTGGTAATGCTCAAGGTTCTGGGTATCTCAAAAACAACTTATGGGTTGCTCTTTGCTTCAACTGCGATCGGTACTATGGCTGGTTCGTTCCTGAGTGGACAATTGAACACTCGTGGCGTGCCACCAGCACGATTGCTGGGCTTTGGGTTAGCACTTGCTGCTACCTCAGCTATTGCACTTGTAGTAGTGTCGGTTAGTGGTGCTGCTCAGGTGCTTACACTATTACCTCTGCTCATAATTAACACATTTTGTTATGGGCTAATTGCACCCAATGCTATACATAATGCACTTCACTCAGTACCAGAGATGGCTGGCAGTGCTGCCGCAATAATAGGATTTCTGCGGATGTTGGCCGGTGCGCTGGCAAGTGCCCTGATTGGCTTTTTCTTTGATGGACACACCGTAAATGTGATGTCTGAGGTAATGGCATTATTTGCGATCGCTTCGCTTGCTACATATACTCAACTGCAATTTCATAAATAAACATCTCCGAAAAATTAGAGAGGGAAAAGCCCTCAGAATCTTCTCAAACTAATAGACAGGGTAAACGCATCTTAACTGGAACCCAAAATATGCTACAGTTAAATCAGACTAAATTTCAATTTAGTTATTGTAGTTTATTGGTGCTAAGCTGTCAAACATCTAAACTGCATTAACCAAGTTACCTTTATTTTTTATTTTTCGGTTCCATGACAGGAGCAATTAAATCTCCTAAGATTTGACCGCTTCCTTTCATTGCACCAAAGGTGGGGCGTGGAGCTTGGGTGGTCGCAGGATAAATAATCACTAATGCTTTTCCTTCATGGATGACGGTTAGAGGGGTTTTGGTACGTCCCACCTCTATAAATAGAGTCTGGAGAGTTTGGGGTAATTCAGTCGTGCTAATTTGTGCCATTTGTTGAGCGTTGACAATCTTATTCTATTTCTACTATGATAATGCGACGATTAGACGGAAAGCGATGCTTGAGTGAAAAAAGATCGATCGCCCCTGGCACCAAATACCAAACACTGCGATGATTCTACCGAGTGTGATCGCACATAATCATCATCCCTAATGTGCGATCGATCTCCGGCATCAATTCTCAACAAAGCATCCGGCTGAAATTTGTTATCTGCGTCCAAGCACACAGTAGCATTCTCGCCCAATTCCACCCCAGCCAACGTAGAATTTGATTGTGTGGTTCGCCGTGACTTCTGAATGTTACCGATAATGCCAGATAAAATATTTTTTCAATCTATTCAGTTGGTGAGGAAAATTTAAGCAAACATAGCATCGCGGGGGCGAGTTTTGCCGCACTCAACTCGCTCCTAATATCAAATTCTAACTAAATCCACCCCTTAAACCTTCTGCTTCTTCCTTCGGATCCTCCGCCTCTTCGCGGTTCGTTTCTAACGCAAATACTCAATCCAAGCCGGCAAAACCTCCGGCGAACCGTACCACTTCCCCGGAGAACGAGGCGAATGCCAAACCCCCTCCAACACCAAATTTTCGGCCCCGTCCAAAACAGCAGCTTCTACCGGCGTAATTCCATCTCCCCAAGTTTCGCCCTTCCCCACAGTCAACTCGTAACTTTTATAAGCCAGCCAAGTCCCTAAACCGGGCTTGCCAAAAACAGCCTTCCCAGCAGCGCACACGTAGCGCACCTGCGGGTGAAAAGCCCCCGGATAGTGAATTTTGACAAAATCTAGATTTTTGCGAGTCCAGCGCTCTTGAGAGACGTGCGGCGTGCCTAAAGTAATTAAAGTATTCACATAAGGGTGAGCTTCCCACAAACCCGCATCCTCAAGCACGTCGCCGTGAATGGTGTAAGGCTTTTCGCCCAAATAGATACGAGAAATCCAGCCGCCGGCGGAATGACCGACGAGATTGATCTGGGGAACGCCGTATTGCTGTAACATTTGTTTGACCGTGCGATCGAGCTGTCGCAAAATTGGCACCATCGATCGCCCGCCAAAAGTCGGCAACCAATCTCCCTTGCCCAGAGGCACTGTTACTGTTGGGAAACCTCGATCAACCAGAGACTTTTCTAATTCGCGATAGTCGGAAGCAGCAGCAAAATATCCTGGTAAAATCACGGTTGGTAATGGCATTGTCAATTTTAGATTTTAGATTTTAGATTTTGCGGCCGGAGTGCTACGATCTGTTTTTCAAGTTCAAAGACACTTGCCGAAGCATTCTTTGGATTGCTAACATCTGCCGCTCGTTAAACCTTTTGCTTAGGGAATATCTACTTCTATGGCTCGCGAGCCGATTCAAACATGGTATTTTACCCTAGTTGTCGTTCACTTAGAAGACCGTTTTCTACTGGTACAAGAGCGCAAGTACGAGCAGCAGTGGTATCTCCCAGCAGGGCGAGTGGAAAAAGGGGAGACTTTGCTCGAAGCTGCTATGCGCAATACCATTGAGGAAGCGGGCATTTCCGTCATCGTTGAGGGAATTCTCAGGGTAGAGCACACAGTGATGCCTAGGGGTAATGTGCGCCTCCGAGTCATTTTTGTGGCTCGTCCAGAAGATAAGACGCCCCCCAAGAGCAAGCCGGATGAGCATACTTTGTGCGCTGGCTGGTATTCTCTCAAAGAATTAGACCAGTTGTCTCTACGGGGAGAGGAAGTTCGGGAAATGTTTCAATATATGGCAAGCGGCGCTCCCATTTATCCCATCGACTTGCTCACCATCGAGGGAGCTCCTTTTAAAAATTACCGCTATCGCTGGTGAATCCATCGATTTTGGATTTTGGATTTTGGATTTTGGATTGAATAATTACTTCCAAGGATGAATCCGGTTGTGTAACCGAATTGGAAACAGGGGTCGATCGAACGGATTGATCGTGTTTAATGAATTAGTGGCGCTCCAGATCCCGGAAAAAGACGGTATAGCAGCGGCGCAGTCTGTTTTTTGCTCGCCCCAGTCCTGCCCGTCTGACGCCCCGCTCACCATTCTCAACAATAGCTGAGAAACCGAGTATAGGGTTCGGCAAAAGGCATTCGGGAAGAAAAACAATGCTTTCAGCAATTAAGAACGTCCTAACCCTATTGACAGTTGCTACAACAGCGAAGAAAAATCTCGGTTCTCAGGTTGAATCAGTCAAGAAACCCGCTTTCTACGCTTGAGTGCTTGAGTTGAGGGTCGTGGAATCTAAATAAAAGTCGATCGGGCAATTTCGATACCGACCGTGCTAAAATTATACCTTTGAATTCCCAACCTCTCCTCATTAAAACGAATTCACACTCAATCACAACCACAACAATATAAATTACCAATCCCCCAATCTCTCAATCCCCCAATCCCCCAATCCCCCAATCTTAAAATCTAACCATCTCCCAATCCCCCAATCTAAAATCTAACCATCTCCCAATCCCCCAATCTAAAATCTAAAATCTAAAATCTAAAATTTAAATGACTGACTCTTCCTCTCTAGCCAACACCCTTTCCGAACCGCTGCGCCAGCCTTATTGGTGGGCAGCTTTAGCTTCTGTGAGCCTTCACGGAGTCCTCGGAGCAACCGCCCCGACGCTCTCAAGCATACTTTATGGTGGAAATTCCTCAAAAAATATCCCCGGTTCTGTCGGCTTGGTAGAACTAACTCCCACAGAGGCCGGCCGCCTGCCACAAGCCATACCCCCGCGCCCGTCCAATAAGCCGTTTTTGATCGCACCAGTTCCCTTGCCCGCCTCGCCCAAGTTAGCCCCGCCCTTGGCGGGGGCGGGCGCTCGCGGGATCCGGCCGCCACCATCGGGGCGGGGTCGCGGGGGCACGTCTGCCGGTGGGGACGGGCGGGGGCGGGGGGGGGGCGGGGGGCGCGGGGGCGGGGGGGGGGGGGGGGGGGGGGGGG
>NZ_SRRZ01000050.1:0-1435 GCF_013179805.1 Microcoleus asticus IPMA8
AATGATACGGCTACCTCATACTTCTACATTTGTAATATCGTCTCCTGCTTTAGTTGTTTATTTGAGCGTTTTGTAGGAACGCTTCAAAAGTAAAAGTTTTATGTTTCAATCCCTGATAGGGTTTTAGGTTTTTTCCGGCGTTGATAAGGTTCCAATTCCTTTCGATCCTTTTGCCGGTTTCAATCCCTGATAGGGTTTTAGGTTTTTTCCGGCGTTATAAAATTTGGCTCGTTAGATAAAGATAAAGTTTCAATCCCTGATAGGGTTTTAGGTTTTTTCCGGCTAAACCGATTTCGCGAAAGTGTCAAGCGTTCCGCAAGTTTCAATCCCTGATAGGGTTTTAGGTTTTTTCCGGCAATGAATTTAGCTCGCAACACCTGTTTAGACATGTTTCAATCCCTGATAGGGTTTTAGGTTTTTTCCGGCTTGCAAAGAAGCCAACAGTCAACAGGAAGTCGGCTCGTTTCAATCCCTGATAGGGTTTTAGGTTTTTTCCGGCGCACAATCTTCGTAATTAATTGTCAAATCTGTTGTTTCAATCCCTGATAGGGTTTTAGGTTTTTTCCGGCGTGAGCGGTAAACAGCTTGAAGTAGTTGGTGAGAGTTTCAATCCCTGATAGGGTTTTAGGTTTTTTCCGGCGGTGATGATTTTCATCATTTGGCTGAGTTGCATCATGTTTCAATCCCTGATAGGGTTTTAGGTTTTTTCCGGCTTATAAGACAGGTGTAAATTATGGCATCAAGTAAAGTTTCAATCCCTGATAGGGTTTTAGGTTTTTTCCGGCCCAATAAGCCTGACTATAAGCATCGTATTGTTTCGTTTCAATCCCTGATAGGGTTTTAGGTTTTTTCCGGCTTAAGTACAGACTAAAATTTTAGCAATCACTTCATTAGTTTCAATCCCTGATAGGGTTTTAGGTTTTTTCCGGCTAAAAATGGCGCACAGAATGATACTTAAACCAATGTTTCAATCCCTGATAGGGTTTTAGGTTTTTTCCGGCGCAATTTGGGCTAGTATCGCACTTCTAGCGGAAGTGTTTCAATCCCTGATAGGGTTTTAGGTTTTTTCCGGCGGCATGACAATTCAATCTGTTTTGTCGCAAACTTTTCAAGTTTCAATCCCTGATAGGGTTTTAGGTTTTTTCCGGCGGAAGACGGCAAAGAATACGAAGATGTTTTTGTTGAGTTTCAATCCCTGATAGGGTTTTAGGTTTTTTCCGGCTTGCAAGCCGAGACGAGTTTGGCTCTTTTAAATGTTTCAATCCCTGATAGGGTTTTAGGTTTTTTCCGGCCTTACGTTTGGCGGCTAACTGCTTCTCAATTAGTGTTTCAATCCCTGATAGGGTTTTAGGTTTTTTCCGGCGTGTAATTACTCAATTCCTCAATCTTAAAAACAACTGTAGCTAACGAAGATATGTTTATTGTTTTTTTCGGG
>NZ_SRRZ01000050.1:1445-47299 GCF_013179805.1 Microcoleus asticus IPMA8
CTGAAGACTGCCAATCCCTGATCGTTGGTTATGGTGGGCGCGGCGTTCCGTATATGTGACAGCACTTCTAGCGGAAGTGTTTCAATCCCTGATAGGGTTTTAGGTTTTTTCCGGCGCGTAATTGCGATAATCCGCGATTGTAGCTTCGAGTGTTTCAATCCCTGATAGGGTTTTAGGTTTTTTCCGGCACCCGATCTTGCGCGCAACCTGAGAGAGTACATGAGTTTCAATCCCTGATAGGGTTTTAGGTTTTTTCCGGCTTGCCTGGTTTTCTGAGGAAGTAGCTAAGCGTTATAAGTTTCAATCCCTGATAGGGTTTTAGGTTTTTTCCGGCTTGCGGCACTTCGGTGCCGTCAACTCCCGGAATTCTATACAAGAAGTTTCAATCCCTGATAGGGTTTTAGGTTTTTTCCGGCTCGACACATATCAAATCCAACTTGTAAATATCACAGTTTCAATCCCTGATAGGGTTTTAGGTTTTTTCCGGCGTCGCCTTACACCTTTAACAGTGAATGGATACCTAGTTTCAATCCCTGATAGGGTTTTAGGTTTTTTCCGGCTATTATTCAGGCAGTGTCGGTTGGTTTATTTGACGTTTCAATCCCTGATAGGGTTTTAGGTTTTTTCCGGCCCAACAGCTTCACCAGTACGAACTCCAGAAAAAAGTAAAGTTTCAATCCCTGATAGGGTTTTAGGTTTTTTCCGGCTTAATCTCCTTTGTCAGTTCGATTTCGGCGGCGTGTTTCAATCCCTGATAGGGTTTTAGGTTTTTTCCGGCCGCCCGTTCCAGAAGCCTTGCTGTATTTGGTTTTCAAGGTGCAGTTCCGTAAATCTAAAACAAAAGTACCATTCCAGCCTGCGGCTTGTCAATACCAAAAATTTCATACTCACTCCAAAACTTTATCCTGTAAAGCTTTCACAATTTCCGTGAATTGTTTTTTCAGAGGAGGGGCATCAAACTCTTGCTGCACGTGAGTTTGAGCCGAAAAATTTGATACCCCGATTTTAACACCTACCCATTCACGGAAACTAAGCAAAAAATATTGTGCGATCGGCTGGCACTACCCCACCAATGCGTTCGATCTTACCCTGACAGCAAGCGCACAGCGGGAAAAACAAAATACTGTCTTCGTTGGGTTTGATGACTTTGTTCAGGCGCGATCGCAACTTTGCATACTGAGTCTCGCTCAAATCAGCACACTCAAACACACTGTACTGCATCCACTGCCCATAGGATTTCAGCATTTTGTGAATCTTTGTCCGGCGCTTGTCTTCCGAAATATCGTAAGAAATCAGAATGTGCATATCTAATACAAAACTAAAGGTGGATATTTGTCAATTTCGCCCATCAAATATTTCGCCAACAGCCGCCCTTGAATTTCAAAAGCTTCTTGATAGGTACACTTGCGTTTCAAAACAGGATGCTTAAACTCAGACTGCTTTTTCTTTTCATACAACTTCAGAAACTCTTTCCGTCCCGTTTCCGACAGTCGCACCACATTACTCAGAGGTTCCACCGTAAAATCATTTAGTGTCAGAATCCGGCGGTTAATCGCATTCAAAATGATACTGTCTGCTACCAAAGGGCGGAACTCTTCCATCAAATCAAATGCTAAACCCACGCGGCCGTAGCGCTGCATATGAAGGTATCCTAAATAAGGGTCAAATCCCACAATATTAATCGCGCTTTGCACATCGTGACGCAGCAGCGTGTAAGCAAAATTCATCAAAGAATTCACCGGATCGGTAGCAGGGCGGTGTCGCGGTCGAAACACAAAGCCTTCCGCGCGAATTAATTGGTTGAAAACCCTGAAATATGCCGCACTTCCAGCACCTTCTTGTGCGCGCAAGGAGTCAATATTGTCAGTTTTGTCAAGTTTGGCGATCGCATTGGAAATCTGCATAATTGCCGAAGCTAAATTGATTTCCGAATGTTCCCGCTGAGTTTGAGATAAACTGGTGCGATAATTCTTCAACTTCCCGCGAATAAAACCCCGGACAACATGAATAGCTTGCGGAGTTTCCCCCGCCGCTTTCCACTGAGCATTGCGAACGAAAATGTTTTTACTTAATTCCGGTTCCAGCTTACCCAAATAGTGACCCGTATCCGTGATAAAAGTCAGAGGAATTTTGCGTTGTAGCAATTCTGCGATCGCCGCCGGGGAAATAGTCGCCCGTCCCAAAATCACCACTCCATCTAAATGAATCAAAGGCACATCCTGTAATATTTGATTCTTTGCCTTGACATTTAGGCGTTCATCTGTTTTTCCAATAAACACATCATCTTGATTGATATACAGTGTCCCCACGATCGACTCCTAAATTTGTAGTTTGGATTAATTAGCTTCTTGATAGCGCAGGACTTTCTCAGCAGCTTGCGGCAAACATTGCTGATAAAGGCTGCAACCTTGACAGCGTTTGCTATAATTAGGTTGAGGCATTCTGCCTGTTTGCAGCAAAAATTGGATAGCGGTGATAGTGGCGATCGCCTCCTGTCTCAACCCCTGAGAAATCTCGACTAATTGCCGCTGATGCGACTGCGCGTAATACACATATCCAGTTGCAATAGTTTTCCCCGTCATCTCCTCTAAACAAAGCGCTTGGGCGCAAACTTGCAACTCGTCATTATCCCATTCTCCCTTCCGTCCCCGCTTGTATTCCACGGGATAAATCTCACCCTCAGCCGACTCAATCAAATCCGATTTACCAATCAGTTTGTAGCGCTCAGACTTCAGCCAAATTGCCCGAACCTGCCAAGTTTCATCGCGGTTAATCTCGCCCATCGTGTGAACGCGATCGTGCAAACTCGTGCCTTCTATGGTATACTGATTGTCCGCAAATTCCCCCGCACAAAACATCCGCCAGCAGCGGTGAGCGCAATAGGAATATTGGTTGAGAGATGCGATCGAAATGTAATCAAAATCGTTCATAATTTAAGGGTTTGTAAGAGATTGGTAATTGGGAATTAGCAACAGGCAAGATGCCTGTTCCACAAGAGTTTAGTGTTATTGTGGGGTGGGCATCTTGCCCGCCCTGGAAATCCGGCATCTTGCCCGCCCTCAAAATCCGTTTAACTCTTATTAACAACAATCCGCCGAGTCATTCCCATCCCCATCGGAGTTTTCCTCCCTACACCGCAGTAAACAGCAAAATCAGCCAAAGCATTAATTTGCTTAATCAGTAAAGGCTCCACATCTCCCAAAATCCGATAACTAACCTCCCCAACCATGCCGACAAAATCGCTTTGATAGTTAGTCAATCTTTCACTTCGGATATTGACAAATGTCGAAAAAAGTGCATCGAAGGAAAGATCGGGAATTGCGATCGGGCTGTACTTATTCCACCGACTGAGGAGACTGTTAAAAACGCAATCTCTAGTAGGAATCACCGAATCAAATTTCCCCTGCCTAAAAGTAGTAGGAGTCGCAAAACTGAAGGCAATTAAGCGATTAGTTTCGGAAGCGCGATCGTACAATTGAGAGTAATCGCAAGCATTAGCCCAAGGCTGATCTACTTGGGGCGTTCCGAGAATCTTAGTAATCATCAAATCGGCGGGCCCTAGATGCCACGGCTTCGACGGATTGAGGTTCAGCCAAAGCTGAGTTAACTTGCCAAATAAAGTGTCATCAAGCAGAGTAATCCGCCACCAACAGAGGGTGTGTTCTGGAATCGGTTCTGTGTGTTCCCATTGCAGGAAATGGTGTTTTTTGAAAGGGCATTTTTTAGTTTGCAAAGGGCTGAGGGTGAAAGATTTTTGGGCGGCGGCATCGTGGAGGCGATCGCCGAGTTTTTTGTCAACGGAGCTCACGAGGGTGAGGAAGAGGGCGTGCAGGTGTCTTCCGGTGAGGTATCCGGGGGGAATTGGGGCCAGGGGAAGGATGTTGAGGACTAGGCTGTGTGGCATATTTGGTTAATGGTTAATGCTTAAAATTGGTTTAATTTTTATCGTTCCCAGGTTCTACCTGGGAACGCATTTCTAGAGGCTCTGCCTCCTATTAATCGGCTCGAAAGCGGTATTCCATACACGCCGGAATTTTGAGTTTGTCAAACTCGTAATATCGCCCTAGCATTTTGACATTTTGGATGAGGCTAACCGGAGGCATATTAACCACATCGTAGCTAATCACTTGATGGGAAAACATCACGTCTAAAGGGTTGAGAAGATAGGGAAAGATGAAGTCTGTTGCTGAAGGCGATCGCTTCACTTCCTTCTGTTCTACAATTTCAACTGCTGCTTTGCTCATCCACTTTCCCAACCGTATCCACTTTGCCAGTTTGAGAGACTTCTCTAAGATTATGAAAAACTCAAATTTGCTTTCCGGCGCGATTTCTTTTGTTCTTCCAAAACTAGGGATATTTTTCTGAGTTTTCTCCATCTCAACGTGATAGTTGTTGTTTGCGTATTTCCAAGTATTGAGAGTGGAAGAGTGAGAAATAGAACGCCCCGGAGTAACATAAATCCCCTGTTGGTTGAGCGCAGTTAAATGCGGCTCGTATTTAGGAACTTGTTCGGGACAGAAATAGCGATAGGAATGTTCTTCAGAAACGGTGGTGGAATAGATTTCGCTATCCACCAAACCGAGGGCATAACAAAGCGCGTAATTGTGAATTACCGGCTCAGTTTCGTAAAGTCTCCCTATCTCGCGAGTTGCAAAATAAAGGCTATCGTGCAACTCGATTTGACAGCGGTAAATAAAAGTCATGGTTGTTACTCCGCTGCTGCTGTAGCTCCTGCCTTACCCTTGATATGCTTCTTCGCGTAAGCTTTAGCCTCGTCATCGGCTTTCTTCAACATTTTTTTGAGTTCATCTTCATTGCCAATAACAGCTTTAACCTCTGTCACTAATGGTGTAAACTTATCCCCAATAAAGTCTTCATGCACGATAAATTCCTCAGACAGTAACGTTTGGATAGCAGCCCTAGCAGCCATAATCACATCATCTTCATTGAGAGGGTTGTTGGAGTTGAGTTTATCCTCAACCTGCAATTTGTCGTAAATTGCTTGCGTCCAGCGGAGGTTACTGGTAATTTCGCCGTCGGCAAATACCACGCCAATTAACTCATTTCTGACTCGACCTGTGCGGGTGGTTTGAGCGCCATAGTGCCGCGTTCTGAGGATGTTGTTGAAAACATACAAAAAACTAGCTTCTGTAGGGTCTTTCAGGGTGACAATGCTAGGAAAGAAAATCTGGGGTTTGATGTGGTCTTGCTGATTGATGCGACTGGTAACTTCGCCTGGTTTGGAACCTGCTTCACCCTTAGATGCCATTGTGCCATTCTCAAAGGGAGCATTGAGGGTAAAAGTCTCGTGAGATTCATCAAAAGCGGTAATTGAAAATGCTGTGTCAACTACTACTTTAGATTTCTCGGAACCCGAGTCACCGATCGCAAATCCGTAGATAATGCAATCAGGATTATTCATTGCAAACTTGACATTGTATTCGCAATCTTCAGCGTTCATAAAACCATAGTTACGCAGTAACTCGCGGCCGACTAAACGTTCTGGTGTAGATTGCTTGCGCTTAAACATGGTAAGGCGGCTGATAGGTTTTTGGTCTTCAATTCCGGCCCTGACTCGCGCTTTATTCAGTTCTCCATCTGTCTGAAATAGAGGATAAGATTCTGTCACTCGTACAGTCAGGAAGTGGGCATATTTGCCCATTGGTTTGTAAGGGATGCTGGCATGAAATAATTTAGCATCAAGGGTTTTTAAGAAAGGCATGATTTGTCTCCTAAGTGAAATTTGTAGTTAAAATGTTACTGGTGCAAAATGCGTGTAGCTTATCAAACACTAGCTTCAGCTTTAATTGTCAGCTTCGTCCTCAGATTCGTCACCTAATTTTTCCTCTTTAGCGCGATTTTCTTTGTCATTCTCTAAACGATAAAGGAATTCGCAGGTATCTCGGATTAGGTTGATTTGGCGGCCGGCTAAACGAGCCCGATCGCCCGCGAAAGACTGCTCAAATACCTCCTCAACAAAGTATCGACTAAACTCTAAAATTGCCTCTCGTTCTTCCTCCCGCTTGCTGAAAATCCAGCGCCCTTCAGCAGTAGAAGCGTGAACGCGATCCATGAGCTTTGAAACTTCAGCAGCAACAACAAACACTAAAGAAAAACTATGATCGGCTTCTAGGATAGTTTTAGAAGCAATATCAATCGGTTTCAGCACAGCATTTGCCTTGGGATTGTATCGCTTACTTGCACGGTAAAATCTGCGATACAATTCCGTCAATTTTTGGGGGTGGTTTAAACTTGATGCGGTTGTCACAGTCAATCGTTCCTCTTCATGATTATAGTGGGCATAGGAGTCAAAGCAAGGGTAAAAATGATAAGCATAAAGCTTGATTTTTTGAATTGATGCCGTTTCATTTTTCTGTTTGCGAACCCATTGATTTAGGTAGCTAAACACATAAAGCGGGCTGGTTTCAAAATCCTTGGCGAGTTCAGTTAATTTACCCCAGTTGGAGTCATAGCCGGACTTCCCCTGTTTCGCATTAACATCAAGGTGAATGGCATAAGCCGCAGTTAAGACATTTAAAGGTGCAGGATAAGATTTGCCGTTTTCCTCCCAACCTTCTAGGATATAGTCGAGGCGGAAGCGCTCGCGCTTGGTCAATACCCTAAAAGCTTGGGGTACACTGTCAAGAAATACGGTTTCTTCAAATTCTGCACCGTCGTTAAAAGGCGGAATTGGCGACTCGGAAACTACGGTTTTGACATCTAGAATCATGGGAAAAGCAAAAGCTAGCCAAGCTGGCATTACCCAAGATTCGGTATCAGTTGCATCTCGACCGGGGGGAAGCGCCATGAAGTAAAATGTTAGGGGCTGGTCTTCGGGATAGGAAAGTTTGAAGGTGCGGTCTTTTCCTGGTTCGAGGTTTTCATCTATTAGGAAAGCATCGACGCTTTGGTAGCGATCGCGTCCAAAATTTGCTTGCAAATCCTTGCTGATAAAATGATTGCGAATGCTGGTATCAAAGCGGCTTTGGGCAATGCTAGTGTAGGCTTTTTGCAGAAACTTATTTGTCTCTGGGGTGAAGTAATATGTGGGATAAAAATAGAGATATCGATATTTCCCATCTTCAAATTTTTTGCCCACAGCTTGAGTTTGATTCATTAAAATTTGTCTCAGCATCATTTCCAAACCTGCAATACTAGAAATATTGCGTTTGGCGTTAGAACCTCCCAACATTTGTTTGTTAGTGTAAACTTGAGGCGTGAACAAAACGGCTGATTCCATTTGTTCTGTCACCGTGTAAGCTGAATGAGAAATTGAACAGATTAACTGTCTTCCTCTACCCTGTTTCTTAGCGAGTTGGTAGCGTTCCAACTCATCTAAAAATACGTCACTGGATGCTGTGTCCAATGGTGTATTTCCGGGTAACATGACAACCCGCGTTACCCACAGTCGCAAATCGTCCCAACCGTCGGGCAATTTGTACTGTGAAAGAATGGGTTTAATCATTTGGGAAATGTGGACGATCGCCTGTTGGCAAACCTCCCGCACATCCTCAATGCCTGGGTGATGTTCTAGGTACTTTGCTGCTAAATAGTACCATTCGTAAGGAACGCCACCTGTATTACCTTTTAGCTTAAGTTCTTTTAGGCGTTCATTAATCCGTTGGATTTCTCTCAGGGCTGGTAGATACTCGGACAGGTTCCAAAACTTAGCAATTTCCTCGACAATATCTAGATGAGGCAGTGTGGGTAGTTTTTTGTCTTTCTTGCGTGCAGCTTCGATCGTATAAACCTGTTCTCCCCAAATCTTGCGACTCACTAAGTCGCCAAGTTCAGCAATCTGGTCAATCCGAATATCGTCGTCAAAATTGAAGCTGTAATCAGCAGACAAAACATCCTGTCTTTGAAGTTTGATCAGATTATCGCTGCGACTTTTTGCAACAGAGTTTTTCCCTATTTTGAGAATTCGTAAAGTAGCACTAATGGCAACTAGCATCAAAGCTGACGCATCAAAAAACAGGTTATAATACTCGGCATATTTCATTCCTTTACCATCTCTGCCAAAGCCAGTTTGTCGCCGTTGCAGTTGTCCGGCGCAGAGTAGTTTAATCTTGCTAACTACTCGTTCGGGTAAGTCTAAAATTGAAATAGCAGGAGCATCCCGCCGTGCTAGGTAAATTACACCTGTTGGTAGGTAAAGCAAAGGTTCATAGTAGGTGCAAGCGTCGGTATTCAGCGCCGTATGCACTTCCATTAAAGCGTTATTGACGACGTTAGTAAGTACGCCTCTGTTTTCAGCGATGCTGTGATAAGTAAATTTTAATTTCCCGTCGCTGAGGCTGTGGATTAACTCGTTTAGTCTGGTATTTTCTGCATCTTGCGGATGTTTGATAATAGATGCTAGGGAATCTGCTAAACAGGTCAAGTCTGAGAGACTGCGGAGAGTGCGATCGCGCAAAACTGGATTTAACCCCAATTCCGAAAAATTCCAGTTAGTATCCCAACGCCGCTGAGCGTTGTAAGCAAGGCAGAGCAAGTCGTCAATGTATTCTCGATAAGCATCTGGATCGTCGGGATTGATGAAGCTATCTATTCCTAACTGTCGCACTTTTTCATCAATAATTTGACGGTGCTGTTCTAGCGGTAACTTGCGGCAATCGTTGGGGATATCGGGGAATTTTTCAAAGTCGTGGAGAATAAATCCAGCAATTACTAACCGCCGTTCTTTTTCTCCCACCGCTCGCCGCACGGTGGTATCGAGTTTTTCTAACCGCTGTTCAATTAAATTAGCGGGAAATAATCCATTTAGCAGGTGAGTATTTAGGGACTGATCGCCTGCATTATGCCGTCTCACATTCTCTTTTCCTTGTTTGCGATCGAGTTCGTCAAAAAATTTGCCGCCTTTGGCTGTAACGCCAATGGCAACTCGCAGCAGATTTGGCAAGACATATTCTGCGAAGTCTGCCATGACGCGATCGCCTGGATTTTGACTCTGAATGGCTTCTCGCAAGAGTTTGAGGGTTAGTAAGTCGCGAGTTTGAGGTTCGATTGTGCGATCGGACGTTTGAAAGTTTGACCCCAATTCTTCATCTTGCAACCAGTCATCATCTGCATCATCCGATCGCTGTGAGTTCAAATTAACTGGGATATCAAATAATGAGAGTTGTTGGTACTCTTCATCGGGTTTTTGACGTTTTTTAGCCATTTTATGCCTCTAGGGAGTCTATGAAAGAACTCACTTATCTTTGGAAAATTTTGACAAAAAAGCTCTACAGGCTCTGATGTAGTTACACTAATCCTGTAGAGCCTAACTATTGAAAATTCGCAAAGTGCTACTATCTAGCGCCTTTGAGATACCTTTTTAGGGCCTTCAACAAAAACTAAAAAGTTAAGGGAGTCTTCTATGACTTCCTTGGAGTCAATATCATTCCTGTCAAGTGCAGTCCGCAATTCGCTGACAACTTGTTCTAGTCGCTCAAAGATTTGGCGATTTTTCCCCCGAACTTTCTTTTTGTTTTCCAAAAAAGGTTTCTGGCAATAGGGAATAAATAGCAAAGGGTCTCCCTCACCAGAGCGTTTTGACTTTGGCATTGTGAATGTCTCCTGTTTAGTTTTTACAGACTGGAAAGACTCACGGCTGCTGACTGCTAACAGCAGCAGAAGGGGGGCGTTATACCCCCACCCAAATAAAGTGACGCTAAAAACCGTTCTGTCTAGAGAACAAGAAGGGCTGCGATTACATATCTGTGTTCCTACTCGCGATCGTTGCTCACAGAGCCGCGAAGCTTTCCATGGTCTAAGTGTAAGCGATCTAAACATAGTTGTCATCCTTGCTATATTTATGTACTATGGTGTGGACAGGTAGAAAAAGCTTATTAATTTTTATTGAGAGCTTAACACCCTATTAGGGATTGAAAAAATTGGCTGCGCTCCTAATGGCGTTCGTTCCTCTATCTTTCTACCTGACTTAACCCCCCTATTAGGGCTTGAACTTCTACGCAATCCATACTTCATCCCCCTTGCTCTTGAGCCAGTGGGCCAGCGTGTCCACAAGCAGGGCCGACTGGCCAAAAGCTATAGAATAAGGTGCAGTCGTATCGTGGAAACTGTACCGATCGCAAATCGGATAAATCTGAAAGTGCACCGGCAGTCGCAGGCGCGATCGTACTTCAGTTACCGGATACCGCAGCACATAACAAACCAATGCTTGCTTCTTCAAACGCTTGTTGATTTCCCCGATCCAATAATTCTCAGGTTGCACAACCTCAATCCCCGTTAAAACCTGAACTTTCCAAGCAGAAGCATTTTCCTCTAAAGTTCCCGAATAAGTAAATTTCCAATTCAGTCTTTCCTCCCGATAACTACGCAACTTCAAAAAAGCAAGACAATGTTTAAATCGACCTTTGGCAATTGGTTGCCCAAGGCGTTCCGATGTCTCGTTCAACATTCGCATAAAGGCAAATTCCGTCATCGGTTCGATTTCCAAGTTGCTCAAAATTCCTGGTAAATCGTAAGTTTTAAATTTGTCTGCCTCGTGGGAATCGGTTAAATCGCAAATGCCACATTGCAGGGGACTAGAACCTCGAAAACTGCTAGCATCCTCAACTATCGGATTTCCTGTCTTATTACCCGATCGCTCTTGCCACTCTTTGCCCCACTGTTTAATATCACCGGCCACTTTCCCCAAGTTAGTTTTAAATACTTTCTGACAAGATTCCTTAAAAGCCTTCTGACTTTCTGCGTACTGCTGTTTAATTGTCTTGTGTCCTAATTCCCAGCAAATTTGAACTGACTGCACCGCGCCCCAACGGGAGTAATATCCCTCAAAATTGTTGATTTGGCGGTACTTTTCGCGAATTTGTTGATAGAAAAAAGGACGATCGTAAATTCCGTTAGACTCTAAAGTGGCACTATCACCCGCAAACAAGCGTTCGACTAAGAAATTAGGGGTGAGTGCTATGGCTGTGAAATTTTTAAACTGAATAAACTCTCCATTGCGATCGCAGCCATCGTGCCGCCCCAACCTTCCCAACCTTTGGATGAAGTTGCCCGCATCGGCGGATTCAAAAATCAGCAAATTGATTTTGAAGTCTACCCCGACATCAATGGTGCTAGTACCGAGAACTAAGTCTGACGAGAGCGATCGCTCTTTTTCCGTCTTTCCCGACAACCCGGTATTTTCGCCAACAACTAAACCGTGAGGCGCGAACAATTCCCGAAAAAATGGTGTCAGCCGCTTGACGGCCGCAATTGAATTCAGAATAATCGCTCCTTTACTTCCCGGATTGTGTTTAAAGTGAGTCAGGATGAGATTTGCGCTGTCCTTCAGCCAAGTTTCAGAAGCTTTTGAAGTTGGTTCTAGGGAAATAAAAGTCAGCGTACTTTCCCTCAATATCTGCCGCCAGGAGTCTGCTTTCAACTGTTCGATTTCAGCAGGGCGATCGGGAAACTGATATTTGCCTGCTTTTAAAGGGTCGATAGTTTGACAGCGAAAACCTGCTATTTCTAGTCTGCTAATTAATTGGTCGTCAGGAGTTGCTGACAGGAATACAAACTTTTTTCGGCGGTTTGTATTGTGAATTAACAACATAGTATTGATGACGCTGGCAATCTGGGGAGATGCTAAAACATGAAATTCATCAAAAATGGATAGGTCAAAATCTTTGTCGATGCGACCCCACAGTTTATCGGGGCTATCTTCAGAGCTTAAATACGCTCCTCGGTGGAGATAGTGCAAGATATCAGGGTTAGTTAATAAAATCTCTGATTGACCTGTGCGAGATGCGATCGCGGCTGCTTTTCTAAGTTTTTCATTTTCTGCATAGATTTCTAATTCCGAGCCGCTAAGTCGGACAACGCGGGGTTGATGATCGGGTTGGAATTGTTCGATATAGCGCTGAATTTGAGTCTCCTGATCTCGCGCCAGTTCATTCGTCGGATATAGCGCCACTGCACAACAATTTGTCTGCAATGTTTCTAAAAAAGCGGCTAAACTTTTGCCATCGCTAGTTATAGCAAAGTTGAAAATGACATCAATATTTGGATCGCGAATTGCCTTTAAAGTTTCGGCTTGATGCCAAGAAAGAGTCCAACCTTCCGGTAATTTGACTTTCTTGGGAATTTCCGCAGCGGGACAGGAGTAAACGGATTTGAGGGTAATCTGGTAATCGGACATATGCTGAATCTGTGTCCGTAGAAAGTGGATATCCCCCATATTGACACCGACAATAGAGATAATCAAGCCTGTACAATGAAAAAGTGTCCGTATATTTATGAGTCGCAAAGGTCAATCGATCACCCTATCGGTTTCTGAACGAGATAAAACTGAGTTGGAAGCCTTGGCCCAAGAATTCGGGAAGACGTGGGGCGATCGCCCGAACATATCCAAACTGATAGAAGCGATCGCCCGTCGCCAACTGACGATCGCCCCCAACCACGACTGGCCCCAAACCCGCATCCAAGCCCTAGACCTCGCCCGACAGCAATTGCTTGACTTGGGTAAAATTGATGAAGCGCTGGCAATTGCCCAATTGTTGAGCGATCGCAGCGAACTAACTCTCCCCTTCCGGGCTGAAATCGATCAGTTTTTGAGCAACCCATTACCTGCTTGGCGGCAAAAAATCGATAATTTTATCCACAGAGACCAACCATTTCGCCTTTCCTATCGAGATGCAGCCGATCGCCTTTGGAGTTACACAGTCTTACACGCTCGGATTGTCCCTATTGAAAAGCGACAGTATTTAATGTGTCGCTGCGAAGAATCTGACGGAAATCAAGACGTACCGGGGCTCGAACACAACTGGACGCTGCTGCTCGATCGCATTGAAGATGCTGCGGTGATGTCGGTCGATCGAACTTGGTTGCCCGATTTAGAGCGAATTTCCGTAGAATTTCACTTATTTGGCAGGCTTGCCTTTAACTACAGACGAAAGCAAGGCGATGTGGAAGTCAGCGACTTAGAAGGCGATCCGCCAATGAGACGAGTCACCCGTCCGATTTTCAATACCTTCTGGTTTTTCCGCGAAATTGCCCCCTATTGGGAAGATTGCGCGATCGCCTCTCCAGACAGCGTGCGCGATCGATTCCAACAAAAACTGATCGCCCTCTGTCGCCAGTACAACCTGGAAATCCGCGATTAAATCAAAAAAAAGCAGCCTGTAAAGGCTGCTTTGACAAATAAACCGTTGTTGAGTTAGAGGAGAAAACTTTAAATCGAATTCAAATTACCGCTGTTTCAACTCCTGCCTGAGTTTCCACTATTTTCATCTACCGCTGACTCACCTTGCCTTCAGAACAAAACTTCAAATCCCGATTAGAATGCTGCTGAAAGTTCGTTGACTACTTGGACTCGGCCTCTGAGCACCGCCCGCAGCAAGCGGTTGACACAGCCTCTGTCTTCGTCATTCAGAGAGTCGTCGAAGGTGGCGGCCATCAAACCGTAGCGATCCGCCAGAGTCAAAACGCCTGTATCGGTTACAGAAGCGAGGATTTCAGAGATAGCGCCGGGGAGGAGTTGTACGGGGTGCATGGCAGTGCGGTTGAATTCGATATATTTATCATCTTCTGGTTTCCTCAAAAGATCGGTGATATTAATGAGGCCGCGAAGGTGATTGTCAGGGGTGAAAGCAAGTGATCCGAGTAGAGTAAAGTTGTGACTTGGGTCACAGCGCCACAGGTAGCCGCAGGCAATTCCATCCCGCGCCAATTTTTGGGTAGGACGTGGGGCTGACGGCATTTCGCTAAAATGATCGTTAATCCCCCAACCAGTTAAATTTTTACCCCAGTACCAAAAATGCTTGATTTTCTCAATCCCATCTTGGGCCGCAAGCCCGATCGCATCAAAGCCAATGTGGAAATCTATACTTGGCAAACCTGTCCCTACTGCATCCGCGCCAAAACTTTGCTGTGGTGGAAAGGCGTAAATTTCACGGAATACAAAATTGATGGCGATGAAGCGGCTAGAAAGGCAATGGCCGATCGCGCTAACGGACGCCGCAGCGTACCCCAAATTTTCATTAATAACGAACACGTAGGCGGCTGCGATGACATTCACAAACTCGATGCAGAAGGACAGTTAGATCCGCTGCTAGCTCAACCCGTCGTTTAAACATAGATATTAGACCGTTCCCAAGAACAAGCAAGATGCCTGTTCCACAAAAAGTGAATTTTCTGCTTGTGGGGTGGGCATCTTGCCCGCCCGCGAAAGGCTTATTGACAAAAGTCCTTACTACGAATCTTTGGCAAATTTACTTAGATTGTCTTGCCGCCATTTAGCATCGGCGCGCCTGTCTGTTTGCACTTCTAAGACGCGAATCCCGCTATTGGGCAGTGAAATTAATTTTTGTTTGAAGTGTTCCCAATCCTCAATTACCTCGTGTTCCACGCCGTAAGTTGCACACAACTGAGCAAAATTGATATCCTGCGGCGTGGCAAAAAAATCTTCAAAGGGCGGGTCAAATTTGGCAACGGGCAACATTTCAAAAATTCCGCCGCCGTTGTTATTAATTAATATGATTGTCAGATGACCTACAAATTTATTTTTAATTAAAAAACCGTTCGTATCGTGCAAAAGTGTTAAATCGCCTGTTAGCATGATGCTGCTTTGATTGCGGTGAGCAACTCCCAAAGCAGTTGACAATGTGCCGTCTATACCGTTAGCGCCGCGATTGAAAAACGGCTTTATTTCTAAGTTGTTCGGCTTCCAGAAAAACTCTACATCTCTGACGGGCATACTGTTGGCAATAAATATCGGTGTTTCAGGTGGCAAAATTTGGGAAAGCAGCCAGGAAACTTTGGGTTCGATTATGTTGTTAATTGCTGATATTTTTTGGTCTATTGTTTGTCTGACTTGGATTTCGGTGTTGCGCCAAAGTTGGAGGTATTCGTTTGAGGGAGAGGTTAGAACCCCCCCTAATCCCCCCTTGCTAAGGGGGGGGACTGGAGTTGATTCGCCCTTGTTAAGGGGGGGGATCTGAGGGGATATATTAGTGGTAGCAGTGGTTAGAACCCCCCCTAACCCCCCCTTGTTAAGGGGGGGGACAAGAGTTAATATAGTTGCGAGATTTTCTACGGAGGTTCGGAGATGAATTGTTTGGCCGTGTAGCGGATCGAAGTTGTGGTGGCTGGGGTCGATTATGTAGCGTTTTGGTTGGGTTTTATCTAACCAGTTTCGCAGTTCTTTGCTTGTGGGTAAGTCTCCGATTTGAATGGCGATTTCTGGGGTTAATTTATCTGCTAGTTCGCGGTTTCGCAGGATTAAATCGTAGGTGGAAATTAGATGGGGGTTTAGTTGGGCGTAGTTTCTGACTGGGGATAGTCCTTCTGCTAAAACTGGCCAGTTTAAGGATTTGGAAATTTGGGCGATCGCACTACAGTATTTTTCGACCAATTGAGGCTGTGCAACGCCTGCAATAATTATCCCTCGATCGCACTTTTGCCATTGTTGCATTGTACTTTCTTCTCCCCCCCTTAACAAGGGGGGGCTGGGGGGGGTAGAGCTTTCTCCGGCGAAAATGGGTTCTAATCCTGCAAAGAATTCTTCGGGATTGAATTGTGTTTCTAAAACTTCTACAGCTATGTCTGGAACGGGTACAAGTGGGTCGCGAAACGGGATGTTGAGGTGGACGGGGCCGGGAGTTGGAAATTGCGATCGCTCCCAAGCATACACGATCGTCTGCCGCAGATAGTCTAGCATTCCTGTGGACGCAGAAGGTATCGCTAATTCGGCTTGCCAGTTGGGATAATTGCCGTATATTTTAACTTGGTCGATCGCTTGTCCGGCGTGACAGTCCCGCAGTTCGGGAGGTCGATCTGCGGTGAATATTAGCAGCGGAATTCGACTTTCTCTGGCTTCTATTATCGCAGGATAAAAGTTGGCGGCTGCGGTTCCCGACGTACAAATTAGTGCTGTTGGCAAATATGATTTTTGGGCGGTTCCTAATGCAAAAAAACTTGCTGAACGTTCGTCGAGTATGGGAATAGTTTCTATTTTTTTGTTTTGAGCAAAAGCTATTGTTAGCGGTGCCGATCGCGAACCGGGACAAATCACGGCTGTAGTTAATCCCAGTCGCTGCAAAGTTTCTGCTAATACGGAAGCCCAGACGGTATTTGTGTTGCGAAAATCTATTGGCATTGCTAAATCTGAGTAGCTCAACTCTGTATTGTGCTACGATATTATACCGAAATAATTGTCAGGATACATTTTTATGATTCTTGAGGCGGTTGTGCTTAATGTCAAATCTGGCTGTGAGGGTGATTTTGAGATAGCTTTTAGAGAAGCTTCCAGTCTGATAGCGTCTATAGATGGATATTTATCTCACGAACTTCATCGCTGCACAGAAGTTCAAGGAAAATATCTCTTATTGGTGAGATGGGAAAATTTAGAAGCTCATACAATTAGATTTAGGAATTCCGCTGAATATCAAGAGTGGAAAAGAATGATTCACCATTTTTACGATCCTTTTCCCACAGTAGAACATTTTGAGGAAGTGAAAATTAAACATTAACACAGACTCAATCAATTACCCAGACAACTCTACATTCTGCCAATTAGCTGAATTAGACTAAAGCATTTAAAAGTGGCTGCAATTTGAGCTGAATTTCTGCTAGTTCTTTCTCAGGTTCGGAACCCGCCACAATACCGGCACCAGCATAAAGTATAGCCCGATCGCCGTCGATTAAAGCCGATCGAATACCGACGGCAAATTCGCCGTTGCCGCTGCGATCGATCCAGCCCAGGGGTGCTGCATACAAAGAGCGATCGCAGCTTTCGCAGCCGCGTATTTGCTGTAGGGCAATATCTCTCGGTACGCCCGCCACCGCTGGCGTTGGATGCAGTTGGGATAAAATCTTTAATAAATGAATATCACGGGGAATTCTAGCCCTTATGGGTGTCCACAAATGCTGAATGTTTGACAGTTGCAGCAGCCTGGGAACCGGGGAAAAGTCGGGATTTATACCGAGACTCGACAGGCGATCGACTATAAAATCAATTACAACTCGATGTTCTCGAATATCCTTTTCGCTGTTGAGTAAACCTTTGCCTAAATTTGCATCTTCCACTTCATTTTTCCCCCTCGGTGCGGAACCTGCTAAGGCATCTGTTACTAACTCATTTTTGTGAATGCTGATTAAGCGTTCTGGACTGGCACCGATAAAATTTTGACCTTGACCGTTACTGGTGGAAAATACGTAGCAACCGGGATAAGTAAGGCGCAAGTTATTTAAGGAGTCTATTAAACTAAAAGGGGTTTGGGAAATGACATTTATTGCTTGGGATAAAACAATTTTACTGAAATATTTAGACTTGATAAATTCTAAAGCGGACTTGACAGATGTTTTGAATTGAGTGGCATCATTTACAGGAATTTGTTTTAAAAGTATCGAACTGTTTCTAATAGAAGTTATTTTTTGGTAAGGGCGAGACGCAATTTTATCAAAATTTTGCCAAATATTATCCGTAATAATCTTAATATTTAAATCTCGGTTAATGATGGCATTTGCAACAAGTGTGCAGCTATCTTTCAGGCGAGTAATCTGCCATTTTGGTAAAAATACGGTGCCAGGGGGAAAGTAAGAATTGGTGGCGACATTCTCATCGAAAAAAGCAAAGCTACAAAAAAAGTGCGGCCCGCTGAAGGGCAAGCGTTCTGTACCGATGGTAATTGTTCGGGCAAGACAAGATTGAATAAAATTTTGAGCGAGGGTAAATCGATCGCTTCCGGCTACTGTTAAATGGATGGCCGAATCTAGGGCGGCGATCGCAAAACTGTTGCCGGAAATCGGGTCTCTTTTTTCAAAGTAAAAGTGCCGCTGGCAAGGTTGAGAAATCTCTTGAAGTACAACTAGCGGATCGACGGGGGCAATCTCCTGAGAAATACTAACTATCTTTGTTTGATCTTTTTCGGTTAAAGACTGCTGGCAATCTAACAGAAACTGATGCAGTTGATTGCGGTCTTGTAAAAGATTAGCGCGGTGCGGTATTACTGTCATGAAAGCGAGAATAGCAGATTTGTCAGAAAGAGTGCGGTTTTGTCCCGCTAGAACCCCTATTTCGATCTAAGCACGGGAGGGCGATCGCAAAACACGACCTTTTAAGTTTCCCTCCCTGTTTGGGTTCGCTTGGGGCAGAAAACAGACTATCGCGCGATCGATCGAAACATTTAGACATAAAACTTTAAGATTGAGCGACTAAATCTCGACAAAAGGCGATCGACCCCGCAGAGGTTTGCAGACGGGCATTACCGGGCGTGCGATCGCCCGCAAAGCCTCTCAACGGATGCCCCCCGCGCACTCAACCCGATACAGAGTAGACTTTCTTGACCAATAAAATTGTAAAATTACTACGCTGCTATCAATTGAATCAAGTTTGTGTGATGACAACAAAGTTAATTGAACGTCCAAATAGTAAATTGTGGCTGGCGGCAATCAAGCCGCCCATGTACAGCGTTGCGGTGATTCCTATTTCAGTTGGAACTGCAATTGCTTTTGCCGAAACTCAAACGATTAATTCGTCAATTTTTTCGACATTTTTAATTTCAGCCATTTTGATTATAGCATGGCTGAATCTCAGCAATGATGTATTTGACTCGGAAACAGGAATCGATAAAAACAAAGCACATTCCCTAGTTAATTTAACCGGAAATAAAGCTTTAATTTTCGGGCTGGCTAATCTGTTTTTAGCAGTCGGAGTGTCGGGAATCTGCGCCATAAGCTGGTGGCAAAAAGACCCAACAGTAATTTTGCTGGTAGTTTTGTGCTGTGCTCTCGGCTACACTTATCAAGGGCCTCCGTTTCGTCTTGGCTATCAGGGTTTAGGGGAAATCATCTGCTTTTTCACCTTTGGGCCGCTAGCCTTCGCCGCTGCTTATTACAGTCAAACTCAAACTTGGTCTCCTACTAATTTTGCGGCTTCGGCAATCGTGGGAATTACTACGAGTATCATCTTATTTTGTTCCCATTTTCACCAAGTTGAGGACGATTTGGCGGCCGGCAAAAAATCGCCAATTGTTCGACTCGGTACGAAAAAAGGTGCTCAGTTGTTGCAGTGGTTGTGCGGCAGCGTTTATGCTTTGACTGTGCTATTTGTGGCTTTGGAAATGTTCCCAATTTGGACGCTGTTGATTTTTGGGAGTGTGTCATTTGCGATCGACCTTTGCCACCATGTCACAGACTATCACGACCAACCTGCAAAGGTCAGCAACTCTAAGTTTATCGCAGTTACGCTGCATTTTTCGAGCGGATTGCTGCTGGCGTTGGGGTTTGTTTTGTAGATCGGGCGATCGAGAATTTCGGTAAAATGGAGGTATGGTTTGCTAAGTTGAGGGAGTTGGTGGAGTTGGGCGACTTCTCACAATCTTCTTTAATTCAGCAATCCGTACCTCACATTGAATCGTAAAAAAGGAGAATTCAACCATGACTACGCCAACAGAAATCGGCAAAATTATGAGTTTAGAAGAAATTTTTAGCCTATATCTTGATGAGTGGGTACTCATCGTCAATCCTGAATTAGATGAAGAATTAAACGTGATTCGAGGTGAAGTTTTAGCCCATGCAACAGAACGCGATGAAATTTACAGTAAGCTTTTATTAAGGAATGGAAAATCTGTCGCGATAGAGTATACTGGCTCGATACCTGATAACATCGCAGTGATGTTGTGACGAAATGGCTAACTTTAATAATTATCAGTTTCACTATTCTTTAAATGGCAACTGTAATCAGCAGACAATTTTATTTTTGCATGGATTCACGGGAAACTTTCAAGATTTTAGCAGCGTCATTTCCTTACTCTCTAAAAGTTATTGCTGTCTAGCAGTTGACCTTCCCGGTCACGGAGAAACCAGAGTAATCGGCGACGAAAGTTGCTACAATATGCCAAATACAGCCCAAGCATTAATACAGTTATTAGATGATTTACAAATAGACAAATGTTTGTTGTTGGGGTATTCAATGGGCGGGCGATTGGCACTTTACATGACTTTACATTTTCCAGAAAGATTCGAGAAAGTAGTGTTAGAGTCAGCTTCTCCGGGATTGAAAACAGAAAAAGAGCGATCGCACCGCCTGGAAGCAGATTTACAGCTAGCACAAAAGCTAGAAAATAGCAACATTAAAGATTTTTTATTCAACTGGTACGATCGCCCTTTATTCAAATCTTTAAAAAACTCTCCCCAATTCGACAAACTCATAGAAACCCGCTTAGCAAACAATCCCTTAGAATTAGCCAAATCCCTCCGCAACATGGGAACCGGCAACCAGCCCTCTCTCTGGGAAAAACTCGCACAAAATCAAATCCCCATCCTCTTGCTAGCGGGAGAATATGATGATAAATTTACAACTATAAATACCAAAATTGCCAGCTTGTGTCCGGCCGCTACTCTGGAAATTGTACCAAAATCTGGTCACAATATCCATTTTGAAAATATTGATACGTTTGTCGCACTTGTGAGACAATTTTATGATTAACTACAACACAAATGCTTTATAAATTCGAGTTTCGCACTTATCAGCGAAAGTTTAAGCGTCCACTGCAAACAAGTCACGGCATCTGGGATATTCGATCGGGAATTATCCTGCGACTTGTGGGCGAAAATAGTCAAATTGGTTGGGGAGAAATTGCCCCTTTGAGTTGGTTTGGTTCTGAAAGTTTTGAGCAAGCTTTAGATTTTTGTCACCAGTTTCCAGGTAATATTTCATCAGAGATGATTTTTGCTATTTCCGCTGAATTGCCGGCTTGTCAATTTGGCTTTGAGTCAGCACTATCAAACGAGAAAAGTTCACCCCCCCCAGCCCCCCCTTGCCAAGGGGGGGAGAAAGCCCAATTGCCGGCTTGTCAATTTGGCTTTGAGTCAGCACTATCAAACGAGAAAAATTCACCCCCCCCAGCCCCCCCTTGCCAAGGGGGGGAGAAAAGCGAAAATTTAACTTACCTTTCCCAAAAGGGGGAGAAAATGCAAAATCGGTTCAGCGGTTTATTGCCAGCAGGAGAAACAGCTTTGCAGGCTTTGCAAGTGCTTTGGTTAGAGGGATATCGGACGTTTAAATGGAAAATTGGCGTTGCTGCAATTGAACAAGAATTAAAAATTTTTCAGCAGCTAATTGAAGCAATGCACAATTTGTGCGATCGAGAATCGGCATTTTTGCGGTTAGATGCCAACGGGGGACTCAGTTACTCGCAGGCTAAAACATGGCTGGAAGCTTGCGACAAGGTAAAAGCAACTCCCGATTTTTCCGCAGACATTGAATTTTTGGAACAGCCGCTGCCCGTAACACAGTTTCAGGAAATGGTAGAATTGAATGCTATTTATGCAACTGCGATCGCCCTTGATGAATCTGCTGCCAACCTCGATCGCATCCAAGAGTGCTACAGCCAAGGCTGGCGGGGAATTTTCGTCATTAAACCTGCGATTGCTGGTTCTCCATCCCAACTGCGAAAATTTTGTCAAACTCACAATATAGACGCTGTTTTCTCATCAGTATTTGAAACCGAAATCGGCAGACAAGCAGCATTAAATTTAGCAACACAATTGTCTTTAAATAAGAGAGCACTCGGCTTCGGCACCGATTGCTGGTTCGATGACAATCATTCGATTTTAGATTTTAGATTTTAGATTTTAGATTACTCCCAAAACAAATCAAGCGGGTTAGGTAATTGTTTTGAATCGAGAAACTTGGTGAAAGCATCTATGGCAACAAATCTAACAGTAAATATTCGGGATATCGCGTGTGGCTTGCCTGATAGTTGGCTTATCGGTTGTGACAGCCGCGAATTTGCCCGAATTGTCGATCGGCTATTTCAAGAAATCGTCCAAAATTCCGCACAAAAAACACCCCCAAAAATTTGCCTCGCCGAACCAGAACCAGTGCAATTTCTTGCCAGTTTCATCGCCGCCCGTGCCGCCAAAAGCCAGATTTTTCTCTGCAATCCCAACTGGGTAAAACCAGAATGGGAACAAGTATTTGATTTAGTCAAACCCGACATATTTTTAGGACAATACCCGCTTCCCAACAATCCCCATATCCCAGTCCGCGAAGGCGGGCTTCGTTTGTATAGCCGCGAATTCCATTCGCCGAGTAAAAGCGGTTTTGATACAATCATGATTCCCACAGGCGGTTCTTCAGGGAAAATCCGTTTTGCCATCCACACTTGGGAAACACTAACGGCATCCGTACAAGGTTTTCAACAATATTTTCAAGTTGACAAAATCAACTCTTTCTGCGTTTTGCCATTATACCACGTCAGCGGTTTAATGCAATTTATGCGTTCCTTTACTAGCGGAGGCAAACTCGCTATTCAGCCATTTAAAGAATTAGAAAATGGTAAAATATGCGATATCGAACCCGAAGAATTTTTCATTTCTTTAGTTCCAACTCAACTGCAACGGCTGCTGCAAAACCCAGATACAGCTAATTGGCTGGGACGGTTTCGTGCTGTACTTTTGGGCGGTGCTCCCGCTTGGCCGGAACTTTTAGAAATAGCTAGAAACTATCAAATCAAATTAGCGCCAAGTTACGGCATGACAGAAACCGCCTCGCAAATTGCTACACTAAAACCCGAAGATTTTCTTGCGGGCAATAACAGTTCTGGTCAAACTTTACCCCATGCTCAAATAACTATTCGCAGTGCTAATGGCGAGATTTTGTGCGATAATCAAATCGGAAATATTGCGGTAAATGCTAAATCTTTAGCGTTGGGCTATTATCCTGAAAATTTTTGCGATTGCGAATATTTCCAATTAGACGATGTGGGATTTTTTGATAAAAATAACTGCTTAAATATCGTCGGACGCAGCAGCGACAAAATTATCACAGGCGGAGAAAATGTATTTCCGGCGGAAGTCGAAGCCGTTGTGCGATCGACTAATTTAGTGGCGGATATTTCTGTAATTGGCTTGCCAGACAAAGATTGGGGTCAAGTCGTTACGGCTATCTTCGTTCCCGCTAATTCCGAAGTTAGTGTCAAAAATCTGCAAGCGGCAATAGAAGATAAATTGAGCAAGTTTAAGCGGCCGAAATATTGGGTAATCGTCGAACAATTGCCGCGCAATTCTCAAGGCAAAGTTAATCGAGAACAATTGCAAGAAATTGCGCTCAAATATCAATAATTATTAGGCGATCGCAATCAATGCAGAAGGCAGAATTTCTCATGCTTATTTCCGACTCCTGACAACAGTCAACAGTCAACTCACTAATTACGACAAACCTAACAGCCTTCTCGTCCTCTCTGCTTCTTGTCTTTGAACGTCCACAAATTTCAACATTCGGTAAAGTACCTCTATTTGCCCCAACTTAATACCTGCTTGTTCAGCCACCCGTATCGGATTACCAAAAATCGCCTCAACTTCCAGGGGTCGCGATTCATCATAATCGATTTTCATGCTCGTGCGGTAAGGCTTCATTTTCTCAGTGTATTCGAGCATCTGTGGGATAAAGTCATCGGGAATAATGCGATCGCAACTTTTGGCTCCGGCTATCACTTCCCCCATGATTTCCTCGACTAAAATCCGAGTATCGGGATTAGCCATCAGTTGGTCAGTTCTTGCATCCAAAACTACAGACAGCCCGTTATAAGGAATATTCCAAACCAGCTTTTTCCACCTTGACAATAGCAAATCTTCGCTCATTTTAATAGGAATGTCAGCGCGTTTAAAATCCTTAGCAATTTGGTGCAATCTATCAGTAATACCGATGGGCTTGTAGTCTTGGGCATATTCGCCCAGCGTGATCGTACCGTAATCTAGGTGGCAGATGTGACCTGGCCCAACTTTATAAGAACAGAGAAAACACAGCCCGCCAACTACTCGTTCTGCACCGACAATTTTAGCTACTTCCGGTTCCGTATTCAATCCGTTTTGCAATACTAAAACCGCGCCGTTATCCTTTAATAAAGGAGGCAAGATTTTGGGCAACAAGTGATTTTGAGTTGTTTTCAGCGCTAGAATTACTACGTCGCACTGAGGCATTTTATGCGCGTCGTGGTAGGCGCGGACGTGGGGGAGGGTGAAGTCGCCTTCGGGAGACTCGACAATCAAACCGTGTTTTTTGACGCGATCGTAATCGCTGCGCAGCAAAAAATTGACTTCTAAACCTGCTTGTTGCAGTCTACCACCGTAGAATCCCCCTAAAGCTCCCGTGCCGACAATGGCATAATTGCGATTTGACATACTATCAAAAACTCCGAAAAAATTCTCAACCTAAAAGAAATTAGACCCCGCTCAAAAACGGATACCGTGCCACGTACTCCTGTCGCGCTCGGTCCAAAATTTTAGACCAAAGTTGAAACTCCCAGATTCAATGCTGCAAGTAAATCTAAAATCTAAAATCTAAAATCTAAAATCGACTGACTGTCATTCCCTGCTATTATTTAACGATAAAACTAATGTGAAATCTCAACTTTCAAATTTACTCATCCACTGCATCAAGTCTTCAGATAGCTGTTTTCTAGTTCGGCTAACTGCATCGATGCAGACGTGCTTAGTAAGAGCTTTAGCAGCGCTTCTTCCTGCCACTTCCTCAGAAAATACTTGATAGGCAATTTCAAATTCATCGCCAGTAACTGGTTTCGGCGTCAATTGAATCATCAGCCGATCGCCCGCAAACATGGGGCGATAAAAATCTACACTAGCATGAATTATGGGAAAGGCAACCTCGGGATTGGTGAAAAATGCTTTGAGATTGATTCCCGATGCTGCTAGAGATGCCTCGTAAGCTTCGTGGCACATCGCTAAAACGTTAGCAAAGTAAACGACTCCAGCAGCATCGGTATCTTGAAAGCGAACAGTGCGGGTGTAAGTGAAAGACATTTGAGGTAGTAGCGGGCGATCGCAAATTGGATCTGAATTTTACCAACCATCATATCCCTAAACCCGCACTTTTGGAGAAGTTATCAGCTAAGTAAGTAGGCGCTAATTTTTTCTATTGTAAAACTCGCCCTCCTCACTTCTTCTCCTTCTTTCTTAACCTTTGTTCTTAATCAACATCACATCTATAATCTTGAGGGCAATATCTTCGGAAAGCCCCAATGCACTGTAAAGATCGTTCAAAAGTTGTTCTTCTTCTTCTGAAACCTCGCCATCTGCTAAAGCGATATCAGTTGTGACAGCAAAAACTGTTTCTTTAAGTTCGTCGGGAAGCGTTGCCAAAGCAGCATTAAACAGTACCTCAACTCCTTGCCGTTGCAAAATCATCAGCAGGCGATCGAGCATTTTTCTCATCACGTCATCGGGATAGCTGCGGAAGAGTTGCATCCGAGATAGCGTCATGCTAATCGCTTTACTTTCGCTGTCATTGATGTAACCGTCGGCTGCTACGGCAATTAGCGCGATCGCCGCAAATGCTTCGGCCGGCCCTAACCTTACGTCCGTTTCTTGGCGAGTCTGCGATACTTTATCAAATAAACCCATGATACTTTCCTCATTATTTAGTGGTTGATTTATGGAGTCAGGATGGGTTCTGGCTCAGGAGGTTTCTTTGGGGATTTTGATAATTATATCAAATCTTGTTAGTTATTTATTATTCTCAATAAAATTATGAAAAAATTAAGAATTTTTATTTCGCCCTTCGGCGCTGCAATGGCGGGTTTATTCAGATCCTGAATTGCCTTCCCATAGGTCAGGTAAAACCCGCCCTCCCAGCGCAGACGAGCTACTTGTCAAAAATGGCTAAATCTGCTTTCAGGAAATCAACAAACTGCCGCGCAGTCCTGCCCGATCGCCCGTTGCGGCGAGTTGCCCATTCTTTAGCGCGGTGTTCCAAATCCTCAGCAGCGAGTTTGATTCCAGCAAGTTCTGCCAGATGTCGGACAATTGTTAAATAAGTGTTTTGATCTGCCGGTTCAAAAGTTAAAGTCAAGCCAAACCGATCGCTAAATGAAAGTTTTTCCTGCACAGTATCCCAAGCGTGAACTTCATCCCCGTCGCGGGGGCGAGGCCTGTCGTCAAAAAACTCTCGAATTAAATGCCTGCGGTTAGATGTGGCGTAAACTACCACATTTTGAGAGCGAGCAGTTACATTCCCCTCCAAGACAACTTTCAGAGCTTTAAAAGCATCGTCATCTTCCTCAAAGGAAAGGTCGTCCACAAAAATAATAAACTTTTGAGGAACTCCCCGCAACTGCTCGACAATTAGCGGCAAATCTTGCAAGTCGGATTTAGATACTTCAATCAAGCGCAGATTGCGAGATCCAAATTCATTTAATAGCGACTTCACCAAAGAAGACTTGCCCGAACCGCGGCTCCCGTACAGCAAAACGTGCAAAGCCGGATAACCTGCCAGCAAAAACTCCGTATTTTTCACCAGAGCATCCCGCTGCCAATCGCAGCAAACCAACTCTTTTAAAGTTATGCGATCGGGATGCGAAATACTCGCCAACTGCCCTCCACGCCACGCAAAAGCGCGATATTCGGCAAACAAACCCGTGCCAAACTGTCGGTAATAAGCTGCCAAAGATTCCGTAGCGCTCGACCATTTTTCCAGTTTTCCGTGCAGCGGCAAATCGCCCTTTTCTTTGACACTTTCTGAATGCCAAATCGGAGGCACAGCGTCAAGTTGACCCGCTACCCGCACCCACTTGCTCAACTGATCGCTGCTGCAGTCGTAAATATTTTGCAGCACTTGTAAATCATGTCGCGCTGCTTCCACCAAGGCGGGGGGCAAACTCGCAAAATCTGTTTCCTGAGCTCGGCGAGAAAAGGGGTTTTCGTTTTTGAGAATTTCGGAAATCAGAGAATCTTTCCAGTTCTGATTTTTAGCAGCCTGAACTTTGAACCAGTTGCCGTAAGCTGTAAGACTGTCTAAACCGCTGACTTCGCTGTGGTGGAGGGCTTGCAGCAAGTCGAGAAAGGCTTGACCAGCAGGGCTTTTGAAAACCGATTGATACAGCAGCAGGGATGCTGCTTGGCGCTGGAGGTAACGAATTTGGGCGATCGCACCAGAAGTTAGGGCTGACATAATGGCAATTGTATAACAGTTAGATATCCTGACTGGGTTTAATAAATTTTCTAACAATTCGTGACACTAATTGCAGGCTGCGCTGTATAAATTTAGATGCAAAGAGTGAAATCTGGAGGATTAAAAATGAATTTGGGTACAGCAGCAGCGATCGGCTACGGCATTTTAACACTGGTTGGCGGCATCATGGGTTATATCAAGGCCAAAAGCCAAGCCTCGCTCATTTCGGGCCTGATTAGCGGTTCGCTGCTAATTTTTGCCGGCACCGCACAACTCATGGGACAAAGTTGGGGTTTAACATTAGCAGCAGCCATCTCCGCTGTTTTAGTAATAGTTTTTATTGTACGCCTTGTTAAAACTCAAAAATTCATGCCGGCAGGAATGCTAATTTTAGCTAGCTTAGCGTCTTTTGGCGCGATCGTTTACGAAATCAGCGGTCAATATCAATAGTCATAGATTTTAGATTTTAGATTTTAGATTTTAGATTGACTCCACAGCCTTGAATGGGAGCTTGAACTAAAGTCTAATTTTTTGATTTCCATGACTTATACCAATTCTGAAAAGTACGCGAGTAGGGACACGGCAATGCCGTGTCCGGTGCGGGCATATGCGACTTTTCATAATTGGTATTATTATCAGATTCTGCGGTTGAAACTGCCACTACACTTACTTCTGGCCCGAGCGAGCGAAAAACTCAAGAATCAAGAAGTATTAAAGCCGGATTTGGTATCAGCCTGCATTACCAATTACCAATTACCAATTACTGATGACGGCTTCAATATACTGCTGAACTTCCCTGAGTTGCTCCCGCTGGTATTCGATCCAATCTTTTTCCGTCGAGCGCTGTTGGGCTGTTTCTTGCTGATACCGCGCCTGCTTCTCTAAAAAATCATTGTAGAACCTCATCGCTTTTTCAACAGTTTGAATTGCCAGTTTCATGCGCTCCTCAAAAATTTCTAAAATTAAATTATCCATAATTGACCCAATCACTTTACAGGACTCTTCAAAATCGACCAAACTGATTCCCATCTTGCTTTTATGAACCAGAATTTCTACAGGTTCTTTCAGCGTTTCTTTAAAAGTCTTCATATAAGAATCAGGCAAATATTTCAGTGGCTCCGTAAACTTCGACACAATCTCGCTGCCTATTGATTGCAGTCGCTCTCTAAATCGCGCTTGACTTTTGATGTCGAAGCATTCAATACAAAATTCAAATTTTTCTATATCAATAGATTGTAATTCTTTAAAAATCAAATTAAGTTCATTCTCCATAATTAAAATCACTCGCTCTGCCTGGTAATCAACTTCATGCCGTAACTCTTTGTGCAAATTATCTTTTTCAACAAAACCGATAGTATCTCTTTGAAAGACTTGAGAGTTTTTATCCCACAAAAACCACTGATTTTTTAACTTTGTAGCCTTGTCGATCCACGATTTGCGAACTTTAACAACAGCATCATATTTGCCCTGTTTTCCTAAACTGCGAATTCTCACATCGCATCCGCTTAGTTCGCCAATTTGCTCCCAGACATCAACCGGAGATGCTCCAGCAATTCTCGGCTTGCTATTCCAGACATCCTCAGCCTGAGATACATCTTTGAAACATACCTGAAGTAACCCCTTGAGTCTGAGGGCAGATTGCTTAATTTCCTCAATACAAGGTTCCACATCTAAGCTGAGGTGGGTAGCTGACTGTTTAATCTCCACGGATTGATATTCGTCTGCCAACAATCGATCGCTAAACTGGGTAATAGCCTGGAATGCCTTGAGATACTCATTCATTTCCTTTCATCCCTCGTTTCCCTAAACAGCATACAATACAGAACATCTGCCTTTTTGAATGCAAACTGAGTCACAACATGGATTATCTATTCACCCCTGCAACTCAGGCGCGACTCAATAGTGGCAACCTCGTACAGCCTGCTGCCAAAACAGGAAAATTGCTGCCTGCAGCTAGAGATCCGGTGACAGGGGAGTTTGTGGAGATCGCAAAAATCTTTTATGAATCAACAACTGAAACTAGATCCTCGCGCGGAGTTCTAGGATTGCTCGCACAGTTAGCCGGAGGTGGCCCCATACAGCCGCTGGTAGCTCCCGTGTACGTTACAGTGGCGCCGTTGCAGGTTGCTCAAACTCATCAGGGGTTTCAAAAAATATACAGAATGCTTAACTGTCTGAAAATTAATTTGGCAGTGATGCAAGCGACTGCTGCTGTCATTGGTATTGGCGCTGTATCGAGTACAGTTTTGTCAGCAGTAAACCTCAACCAAGTATTAAAAATCCGAGAAGAAGCAAAGCACCAGAAGCTAAAAATTAAAGACGGGTTTATCGATCTCAGACACATCCTCAAAGATAGGGGGGTAGAGGTAATCCAGCAGATTTTTAAGGTGGCTCACGACTCTAGTTTTGAAATGCACCGCCAGAAAGTGGTTAACGGTTACGATATTTTTTCTAAAGCTATCAAACGCTGTCAGTCAGCCCTGACAGTACCCGATCTTAAACTTCGGAATTCCGAAATTAATACCGGGCGGGATATGCTGTTTGAGGCTTTAAAAATTTATGACAATCCCAGTTTGTTGGAGGGGCTGTGTTCTGCCGGACAGCTCAGGCAAATGGAATGTGTTTGGGCGATCGAGCAGGCGATCGGCGTCACGTTTCACTTGCAGCGGGCCTACGATATGGTGAGCGATCGCCTGCTGGAACTCCAATCAAAAATTCGTCAAGATCTTCTAACTGTTGTTAAAGGATGTCAATCGGAACCCGAACTAGATTTTTTATTTCCCGAAGTTACTAGGATTCTCGGTCATGATTTAAGTGTCATAGAATTTTGGCAAAATGAGGTTGATTGGATGCAAACTTTGTCTTCAAAAGAGCAGCACCAGTTAGCTAGTTTAGATAAACTCAGCGCCGATAGTTTAAAAAGCAGCTTGCACACTACATTCGCGGTATTAGCTGCGGAACCTTCGCTTTATGAAACTTTAAAGCAAAAGTCTCACTTTCAATCCTTGCGCGACCAGCTAACCTTCGCTGTGTCGCCGGAAATCCGCCGGAGATACGAATTTTATGTCAGCCAGCAGGCGATCGCTACTGGCTATCAAGCTTTAGCTGCCTCGAATTGGCAAGAAATATCCGATTTAACTGTGGCTAACCTCTACTACTTTTTTCAAATCCGAGAGAACTCAACTGAAAATTCTCCAACTGAGGACGAAGTAGAAACGCCTTATTGGCACTTTCCCCCAACCTTAAAAAACGAGCTGAATTATACCAATTAAATGACCAATGACTAATGGATACTGTTGACTGTTGACTGTTGACTGTTGACTGACTTCTTCAGTCGTAGACACAACTTTTCAATTGTTACACTATCTGTAGTAGTAAGGTGTGCACTGCCCACCCTACAAGTATAGTCTGTGCGTCAAGGACTATTTTTCCTTCTTCCTTCCTTCTTCCTTCTTCCTTCTTCCTTCTTCCTTCTTCCTTCTGATTACCTCAGCCACAACTTAATAGTATGGTCTTTAGAACCGCTAGCAAGAGTTTTGCCATCGGGACTAAAAGCCACCACATAAACTTCATCGGAATGTCCGGTCAAAGTATTCAGCAATTCTCCGGTAGCAAAATCCCAAATTTTAATAGTTTTATCCTTGCTCCCGCTCGCAATAAACTTGCCGTCCGGGCTGATAGCAACCGAGACAATATCGTCAGAATGTCCGTTGATAGAGCGAATTAAATCTCCGGTTTCGATATTCCAGATTTTAATAGTTTCATCGTAGGAACCGCTAACAATTGTCTTGCCGTCCGGGCTAACAGCAATCGACCTCACGGGCTCGCCGTGTCCCTCAATAGTTTTGAGCAACGCCCCTGTTGCTACATCAACAATTGTAATTTTTTTATCCTTAGAAGCGCTAACCAAACTTTTGCCATCTGGAGTGAAAGCAACAGAATAAACAAAATCTGTATGGTCGGGCAAATTCTGAATCACATTGCCAGTTGCTGCATCCGAAATCTTTGTGGTTGTGTCTCCGCTGCCGCTAGCCACAAGCTGTCCGTCGGGGCTGAGAGCGACAGACCAAACAGAAGCAGTGTGGTCGAGACTGCGAATCACTTGCCCTGTTTTCAAATCCCACAGCATGACTCGCCAAAAACCGGTTCCAGTAGCCAGTTTCGTACCCTTTGAGTCAAAAGCAACCGACCAAATAGTGGAGGAATCTCCTGGAAAAGTGCGGATCGACTTACCTGTAGCTAAATCCCAAATTTGGATGGTTTTGTCTTTAGAACCGCTGGCTAACATTAAGCCGTCTGGACTGAAAGCAACAGACCCAACGGCATCTGAATGCTGAGCGAAATTTTTGACTTTGGCGTTCTTCCACTGCAAGCCTGCTTGGCACTGTTCCTGTAACTCCTGAGCGGACGCATAGCTGCTGGAAGTGCCGGCAATTGTTGGTATTTGGCTGATGCAGCCTTCATAATTGCTGGCTTTATAAAGAGCTGCAATTTGATTGAGCTCTTGGGATTCTTGCTGGGCTCGCTGCTGCCATTCTTGCAACTTGAGATATCCGTAAATTCCGCCGATCGCAGCGAAGAGAGCCGCAATTGTTGCCCCGGCGAGATAAGGATTGAATTTGCGAGTTTCTTTGGGGACAAGCGCTGCGGTGGGGGCGATCCTCTCCGAGGGCTGCGCTAACGACAAATCGGTTTTTCCGTTCAGATTTAGCTGCGGGGATACCGCCGGACTTGCCTGCAATTCGAGTTGAGGGGCGCTGCTTGCTGGTGGGGGATTGGGGTTGCGGTGTCCCTCCAAAACTGTGGATATCGCCTTGTACAATTTAGCGAATAAAGATTTAGGAATGACTAATTCTTCGATTTTCGCGGCATCTTCGTCGGTAAGACCTAAAACTTGCTGCAAGCGTTTTAACTCGTCGCGAGTTTCCAGAGAAAAGGGATATTCTTGCTGCATTGCTTCTTGCAGTGATTGTTCGTAGCGTTCGCCTTTTTCCCTGTATTTCCGGTAAGGGTTCAATACCTCATCTTCGATCGCCTCTGCTTCTTCTGGCAGCAATTCCAAACTGACGCGCAGTTCATCTAATATTCTACGACCGACGACTGTAATGTCACCGCGGCTGCTGCTGCGCCGATCGACTTCTTCGCGATATATTGTAAGCTTGGGAATCCGCGCCCGAGAGCGATCGCCAATTTTCCTCAAATCGGCTAAAGCTTCCGCCGCCGACTGGTATCTCTCCCGAAAATCGTAGCGCACCATATTATCCAAAACATCGGCCAGCGCTTGGGAACACGTGGCTAAATGCCGCCAAACAATTTCGCCTTTATTAGAATTTTTCAAATCCCGCAGTTTCGGCAAATCGTAAGCCGGCAAACCCGTCATTGCTTGGATGCCAATCATTCCCAAAGCGTAGATATCGCTGTTGAGTTGCGGGTTGTATTGAAATTGTTCGATCGGCATATATTCCAGCGTGCCAATCCGCACAGTTACCGGCGCTTGCCTTTGAGCGATGTGAATTTCTTTCACCGAGCCAAAATCGATCAAAACTAACTTGTTGTCTGAATAGCGGCGGATTAAATTTGCCGGTTTAATATCTCGGTGAATTACACCCTGTCCGTGTACAAACACTAAAATTTCTAACAGTTCCTTCAGCAAAGAAATCATTTTTTCTTCTGTTAGAGGTTTGCCCGGTACGATCTCGGTTGATAGCGAGTGACCGGCAACAAAGGATTCAACTAAGAAAAATTCTTCATTTTCTTCAAAATAAGCGAATAACTGAGGGATTTGGTCGTGTTGACCGAGCTTTTCTAGAACTTCTGCTTCTTTTTGAAAAAGACGGCGCGTAGTGTTAATTAATTTCGGTTCGGTGGTACCGGGACGCAGGTGCTTGACAAAGCACTGCGGTTCTCCCGGACGGCGAATATCTTTGGCCAGATAGGTTTGTCCAAATTCTCCTGTTTCTATGACTTCAATGATTTGATAGCGTCCATCTAAAAGTTGGCTCACCATGATAATAACGCAGCCTTTTTTTGGTTGATTTTCGCAAGAAACAGTTGCACTGCCGGCAGGAATTGCTATTTTTACCCTTCGCAGCCTCGCTCTTTACTTTCTCTGTATGTATCGCTGCGATCGATTTAAATTGCATATTTTGGCGGGCCGGATGCCCACCTCACAAGAACTTAAGTTGATGCGACCGCCACTGCAAACTCGGCTTTATTTACTAAATACTTTATTTTTTCAACATCTGCAAAGCTTGATATCCCAAAAAGAAAAAACCCAAAGCGCCGAGTATCGCTATCGTGTTCGCAAACACATCGACTGTAAAAAATTCGCCCATTGCAATCTCCTCTGACAACTGATATCTATCCTCGGCTTTTCGGTCGCTGACCGGATGAGGGGTCTTGCCCCTCGCTGCGGGCGAGCCGAAAGATGCTCACAAATTATAGCAAAAGAGGCGGTCAATCGATTTTAGATTTGAGATTTTAGATTTTAGATTGAAGCATTGACCCCACGGATGAATCCGGGGGCTTGTATCCTGGATGCTTTCGGTCAAAATAACTTTCCGGGCGATCGACTAGCTTTTTGTTTTAATATTTTTTAATATTTAAGGAGACAAATTGTGCACCGAAATTTTGAGGTCAGTTCGCTTTGATATTGTTAACCCTGCTAATTTTTTCTCTCATAGTAAGTAGAGCTTACACTAAGAATTTGCGCCGATCGGTCAAAAATGCGCCTCGAACCGACAGAATTTCAGCACCGCTCTCACCTGGGCGGGCCGCGCAGTTCCCTAAAGTTTCGGTAATCGTACCAGCATACAACGAAGCGGAGAATATTCGGGATTGCGCGATCGCCATTTTGGAGAGTACACCCCTGTCTGTGGACAACCTAGAGGTTTTGATTGTAGACGATCGATCGACAGATGACACGCTAGCGATCGGGCAAACCCTGCAACAGCAGCTCAACGACCCCCGCCTTAAAATATTAGCAGGTCAGCCGCGACCTGCGAGCCAATATTGGGCGGGCAAAAACTGGGCCTGCACCCAAGCTGTTCAGGTAGCAACCGGAGACTTCTTATTATTTATCGATGCCGACGTGCGACTCAAACCGGGGGCGATCGAAACCGCTATCGCCACAGCCGAAACCGAGAAAATAGACTTGCTAACCTGTATGCCAGCGCTGGTTTGCGAGTGTTTTGCCGAGTGGTTGGTGCAGCCGATAATGTTCAATCACCTAGCAGTTTGCTACGACTTCACCGCAGTCAACGATCCGACAACAGACAGCGCTTTTGCGGGCGGCCCGTTTATGCTATTTAGGCGATCGGCCTACGAAAAAATCGGCGGTCACGAAGCAGTTGCCGGCGAAATTGTGGAAGATGTGGAACTAGCTAGACGCATCAAACGTGCGGCTTTAAAGCTCGGACTTTATTCCGGGTCAAATTTGGCATCCGTGCGGATGTATCGATCTTGGAACGCCTTGTGGGAAGGCTGGACAAAGAATCTGTATCTCGGCGCTAACCGCAGTTGGGGCTTGATGGTTTACATGGCTGCAATTATGTTATTTCTTTATCCTATGCCGTGGTTGGCATTAGCTATTTTGCTGGCAAACGGGGACTTCGCAGAAATTCTGGCAATTACCAATTACCAATTACCAATTACCAATTACCAATTGCCAATTACCTTGTTAACTATTTGTTTATCCGTAATCGTAATTGGGCAGCATTACAATTTGCGCCGCTTGGGTGCCGAGATTTCTGACTGTCCGACGAAATACTGGTGGTTGGGAGGTTTGGGAGGTGCGTTAGTGGCGGCGATCGCGATCGGTTCTGCGATTAAAACTGAAACCGGTTGGGGATGGACTTGGCGGGGTAGAGCCTTGCAAATTAAGAGTTAATCCCATTGTTTTTGCTACCAAAATTCTGTATAACCTCTATATGTAGCACTCCACCCACACCGCACCTTACCCGTATTAACAGTTGATTTTGACGGGGTGATTACAGTATTTGCTAGGACTTACCCAAAACTTCTCAATTTAGGGTGCGCACTGCGCACCTTACCTGAGATCCCATTTATGCGTATACAAAAGCAGGTACGCGCTTGTAAGCAGGCGTGCCCGATCGCTTTTCAATTTCCGGGTGAAAAATCACATTAACTTCTGGATAAAACATCAAAGCAGCACCCACGCGAACCGCCCCGTAAATCACCTCGACATTTTCCATTTTCCCCGCATTTCCCTGTACCGTAACCCGCTGATGTTCCTTCAAACCCACACTTTCTGCATCCGCACTATTCATCAAAATGCAGTTGCGGTGCGGCATTCCCCGGTATTTGTCATCAATTTTGTAGACGACAGTATTGTGCTGAGAATAGCTGCGTCCCGTCATCAATGCCACAACAATACCCTGTGTTGATTCCGATACTCCAAACTCTTTCGCTTCCGGTAATTTCAGCTTAGGTAAAGGCGCGACAAACATCTTCGCTTTCCCAGACTCTGTAGGGAATTTAGGTTCAGTAAAAATGCGACCGCTGATGGTGAATTCTTCTTTGGTTTCATCAATTGTCGCTATTTTTTCATAGCCAGGAATAGTTTTAGCAATCAATTGCCGAACGTATTTTGTGTCTTGAAGTTGGCGCCAATCAACGGGAAAATCGCCGTGAATTCTGCTGGCTAATTCCGTCAAAAATTGTATTTCGGGAATCAGATCGGCATTTTTGAGATGAGTTTCACCCTCATCATTTAAACGCACAAAATTATTCCCAGATTCCACCGTTGTTTTGTGGGGATTTTCAAAGCGATTCAGTACAGGAATCACAATTGTATTGTGTTTTGCCAATCCGCTAAAATGCCCTAAATTCGGTTTAGTTGCGAGGTAAATAATAGTTTCAATTTTACCTAAAGCTTCTTTTGCCTGATTTGAATCTGGATTTGCCCCATACAAGTTGCCGCCCAGACAGATCAGGGTATCGACTTTGCCTGCATCTGCTGCTTCAATGAGCGATCGAGTTTCGTAACCCTTAACAGAGCTGAGGGGACGATTCAATAACTTTTCTAAAGCTTGTTGAATTTCTTTTTTCAGCTTCACAGTGACGCCCATAGAGCCGAATCCTTGCACGTTTGAGTGTCCTCTCACGGGCATTAATCCAGCACCTTCTTTGCCGACATTTCCTGTCATTAAAGCAGTATTGGCAATGCTGAAAACATTATCTACACCGTTATCGTGTTGGGTAATTCCCATCGCCCAACCGAAGACAACCCGCTGTGAAGTGCCGATAATTTTGGCTGCAGCCTCAATTTCTGCGCGGGAAACTCCGCAGGTTTCAGTAATAGTTTCCCAAGACGTTTCGCGGGCGTGTTGGACTACTGCTTGCCAGCCTTCTGTATAAGCTTGCAAGTATTTTTCGTCCAGGAACTCTTGTTCGATTACAGACTTTTGAATACCGACAAATAGCGCCGTATCGCTACCGGGAATTGGTTGCAAGTATAGCGAGGAAATATCGGAACCGGGGATGAGCGACTTGACGGGAAATGCGGGAGAACCAAACTTAACTAACCCGATTTCCATCACCGGATTGATTACAATTATTTTACCGCCTTTGTCGCGAAGTTTAATCAATTCGTTCATCAAGCGGGGATGGTTGTAGGAAGAATTGCTGCCCGCGAGTACGACGCAATCTGCTTCCTTCAAGTTTTCTAGACTCACTACCGAGGTGCGGGTGGCAAACATTTCGCTTAACCCGGTTGTCGAGGGAGCGTGGCAGAGATCTGAACAATCTGCTAAGTTATTGGAACCCATCGCCCGCATCATCAATTGCAGCAGAAAAGCCGCTTCGTTGGAAGAACGGCCAGAACTGTAGGATGCCACTCGTTCCGGGGTTTTGCGAAACGCAGCTTCGGCAATTTGATAAACTTCTTCCCAAGAAATGCGATCGTAATGAGATGAACCAGCCCGCAAAATCATCGGAAAACTTAACCTTCCCAACCTATCGGCTTCCATTGAAGTTAATTGCTGAAGTTGTGCAATACTCTTCTTTTCAAAGAATTGAGTTGAGATAGCCGGCTTGATTTCAGCGGAGATTGCTTCCACACTTTTCATGCAGCGCTGAAGTTTTTCGCCCTCTTCATTCGTAAAACCTCCTTTCTGCCCGCCAGTGCCCCAAGAACAGGACAAACAAGCACTTTTGTGCAGCAAAGTTTTCCAAAGTTTTGGGCCTTCCGGGGACAATGTATGTTTTGCCCAAAACTCTATTACGGGCAAACCGCCGCCTATGTCTGGCGTTTCCTCATTTGTCTCGTGGAATGGCGGGATTGGTTGGACATTTTGGGAGTTGACATCCATGCGGTTTACCTTTTGTTGGAATTGCGGATTGATGCGGCGGGCGAACCGCCAAAGGAGTTAAGTTTATTACTGGAATTTTACCGCAAATTTACAGCCAAAAACACCAGTCAACAGATAGAGATTTTAATCTAAATTAAACTCTAGGTTAGCTGTCAAAAATGCAAGTCCTTCTTCATCCGCAGAGAGAGAAATGAACTCCTCACTACAAACCAGGTTTACTTCCTCTTATTTAACGCCTGTTTCCCAAACCCAAGACAAAGCAGTCGATCGCCCTCAGCAACATTCGGGTCATTCTGCAAATAATCTCCCAACCATTCGCAACTCCGAGCAATAATATTATTCAATTCCAAATTCTCCACAGGCCACAAAATTACACTTCTATCCCTGCTAGCAAAAGCCAGAGTTTTGCTGTCCGAACTAAAAGTAACGCTCAACACCCGATCGCTCGATTCTAAAGTCTTAGATAGCACCGCCTTCTTGCCGTCAAAATCCCACAGTTTAACAGTATTTCCCCCACTCGCGGCCGCAATCAACTTGCCGTCAGGACTAAAACTCACGCTTTCTACAGTATCGCTGTGGTCGAGTTTTTCAGTTAAATTTGCCACCTTTCCATCAAACCCCCACAAGTAAACTTTTTTGTCAGCGCAAGCAGCAGCAATAGTCTTCCCGTCGGGACTGAAGCTAACATCTTTAACGCTGTCCTGGTGGTCGAGAGTTTTCATAATTTTCGCCGACGAACCGTTAAATTGCCAGAGGTAAACTCTCTTTTCTCCAGTAATTTCAAAAACCTTTTTCTTCCCGGTTGGCTTGTCCTCAGCAGCGGTAGCAGTAGCAATAGTTTTGCCGTCGGGACTGAAGCTAACGCTAATTACTGGATTGCTGTGATCGAGTTTTGCAAACAAAGTTGCTTTAGAACCGTTCCAGCGCCAGAGGTACAATTTGCGATCGGCACTTGCGGCGGCAATTATCTTTCCATCTGGACTAAAAGTCACGCTTCTGACAATGCCGCTGTGGCTGAGAGTATCTAACAGTTTCCCGTTTAAATTCCAGACTTTCACCGTTTTGTCATCGCTGGCAGAAGCAACAGTTTTATCATCAGGCGAAATGCTCACCCAGGTAACAGAATCCTTGTGACCTTCTAAGGTTTTAAATAAACTGCCGTCAGCGTGCCAAAGTCTCACTGTTTTGTCCCCGCTAGCAGAAGCAATTGTTTTGTCATCAGCACTAAAGCTGACTTTGTAAACCCAGTCTCCGTGTCCCGATAAAATCTTATTCAACGGAGTGCTGTTTGGTTGCCAAAGTTTCACTGTTTTGTCCTTACTTGCGGAAGCAATAGTGCCATCGCCGCTGAAAATTACGGCCCTCACGTCGTCTTGATGTCCTCGAAAAGTGTTGAGCAAAGTGCCACTGCGACTCCAAACTTTCACCGTATCGTCTGCGCTGCCGGTGACAATTTTTTCGCCATCGCGACTGAAACTCGCGCTGACAACTTCATCGTTGTGTCCTTTGAGAGTTCTGATTTCCTCACCATTTCGGTTCCAAATTTTGGCTGTGGTGTCGGCACTTGCTGAGATGATTTCTCGACTGTTAGGACTGAACTTAACGCTGTAAACAATTCCAGAATGATTGGTTAATGTTTTGGGATTAATTTTAAATTTCTGGGTTTTACTTTCTCGGTTCCAAAGTTTTACAGTTTTGTCAACACTTGCTGAGGCAATTGTTTGGCCGTCGGGACTGAAACTGACACCGAGCACCCAGTCTTTGTGTCCGGTTAAGGTTTGCAGCAATTTTTTGTTCGCAAGGTTCCAGATTTTGACGGTGTTATCGTGACTGGCGGAAGCTAGGGTTTTGCCGTCGGGACTGAAACTGATGCTGGTGACGATATCGCGGTGGCCGGATAAAATGCCGTGAAGCGGAGCTATCCCGTAGGGAATCGCACTTTTGTCGTTATCTACTTGCCAAATTCTAATTGTGCGATCGGCACAACCAGTAGCGATCGTTTTCCCATCGGGACTAAAACTAACACTTGTCACGCTATCCGGGTGATTGAAAGTTTTTAATAACTTACCTTCTTTGCTCCACAATTTCACAGTTTTGTCAGCACTTGCCGAAGCAACTGAATTGCCGTCGGGACTGACACTCACATCCAAAACAAACTTGCTGTGCTGCTCGAAACGGTTGCGTTCTTGCACACCGGAAACTGCTTGTCTGAGTCTTTCAGAAATTTGATTTTTAGTGTCCACAGGCAGCGCTGTACTTTTCTGAGAACCACGACCAATTTTGATACTATTTCCCAACACTCCTAATTGATTTTTTTCATTAGAAAGCACCAAAGCTTCCGACGCCGAATTTAGGGCATCAGTCCGACTGGTTTCTGCTTCTTGCCGCGCGCTTTCTGCTAATTTTGCTTGCTCGAATGCCATCGCCGAAACACCTCCGAGTACAAGCACTCCTAGAACCGCCGCCCGCAATTGCCATTTCCGAGCGTGGTAAAGTTGAGCTTCCGCTTGGTACTGTTTGTCTCTAGCTTCCGACAGCAAAGCATCTTGCTCTCTGTCTTTGCGAATTTGTTCAATTTCATCTCGGTTAATTTGGTTTTGCTTTCGCAGTTCCTCAAATTCTGCCTTTTGATCTAATTCTTGCTGCTGGCGAATGAAGCTAACTAAATAATCGTGAACGAGCTGATAAAGCTCTGCCGGTAGTTCCGTCCACCGAAAAACTAAGCCAGAGTTTACTAACAGTTCTAAAACTAAATCTAATTTATCAGCTTCGGCAAATGTCGCTAAATTCGAGGCTAATTCGGCGCGGGTTTTTAGGGGACGTATCTCCTCTTCATCTGTCAGCAAATACAAAACTCTGCGCGCCGCTACTTCATTTTCCGGGCCGCAATCTTTGATGACTTCTTCGAGAAATCTTTCGACTAATTTTTGTTGCGGATTGTTGCCGAGTTCCTGATATTGAGTTAAAGTTCTAATGTTTTCTTGTTGCAGTTGAGCGCCGACAAGTTGTAGTTCGATCGGGCGGACTTCTTCCAATTCTCCAGCTAAATCTTTAACTAATTCTTCAATCAGTTCTGGTTCTAAGTAAAACTGCGCTCGTTCAGTTAAAGTGCGAATTACCGATCGCGCATCGACCAGCGAAAAATTTCCCAAATAAAACAGAATGTTTTTGCTGAGAATGTCCTCCAAAATATCATTTTTAACGAATTCTGTCTGGTTTTTGGGTCGGGAAAATTCCAGCAAATAGTGCAGGTAATCTTCCCGCAAACACAGGACGACTTTTAAGTATTTGATTTTCAAGCATTCCCGCAAAAAATCAAAAAATATTTGTCTTGCCTCTGGCTCTTTCCACACAAAAAAGAATTCTTCAAATTGGTCAAATATCAGCACAGTCACTAAATGTTCTGAATTTTTTTGCAGATCATTGATAATGTTTTCGTATTCGATCGCCTGTTGTTCTATTATTAATTCTACTGGCTGTGACTGCTCCCTTCGATCCTCATTATTCCCAGTCGCTCCACCGTGAAATCCCGAAATAAGATTTCCCTTGACTGGGCCTGCTTCTACTGGAAAATCTACCGGAGCAGTTTCTGGTAAGGCTTCGGAAAATTCCGGCTCGAATATTTCAGCTTTAAGAGCAGATAACTGTCTGGTCAATTCCCGCGGCCAGTTGTTGTAAACTTGCAGCACTACGGGCAAAACAGTCCGCATTTCTATTTTTTTTTGTTTGAGAGCCGGTACTAATCCTCCGGTGACTATTGAACTTTTACCAACTCCAGACTGACCGTAAATTACTGTCAGTTTGTCTGGGGTATTGTTCATCCTATATATCAAGCGATTGAGGTCTTGTTCTCTGCCGGAAGCAGTAATTTCGTCAGCAATAGTAGCAGCGCCGACAATAGTTTCGGCAACGGAATTAACCGCTTCTCTGTGCGGCTGCAACTTTCCGGCTCCAATAAAAGCTCGGAACCGATAGGTGTGTTCCACCGCTCGATAATCTTGCTTAATTTGAAATGCTTCGAGATATTCTCCCCGCTGAAAATAGAGCGATCGCAGCATTTCTAAAACCCGCAAATACAGTTGCGGGTTGTAGCAAGGTTCGGTTTCCAAGCGAGCAAGCTCTAAATGCGCGATCGCCTCCTCCATCTCACCCAACTGGCTCTGGGCCTCTGCTAAAATTAACAGATATAAGCCTTGATGCTGCGACTTTACAGGCGTTCCCTGTCCCGTCGCTTCTAAATTCGAGTTGAGAACGTTTAGAGCGACTAAAGCCCATTCTTTTGCCCCTTGCCAGTTCTTTTGCTCTAAGGCTACTCTAGCCAAAAAGCCATAATCTTGAGCCAAATTAACTGCTGAATTTTCCATCTTTTGATGTAACCTCCGAGCTTTGATAGCTAAATTCCAGAGTGCATCCCAATCTTCTAAATGCTGTAATACTTCGCCCAGTTGATTGATGAATATACCAACTGCATCCGACCGTCCTGCGCGTTCTAAAACATCTATACATTCCTGAAAATAATTCTTAGCTTCCGTCCAGTAAGGACGGTTCCCGCTGCGGTGTCTTTCTGCTTGGAAGCGGTAGCAAAGACCGATGTGGAATAGCATAATTCCCTCTAACACCGGGGTCGGATGAACGGTAAATAACAAATTGCTGAATTCAGTTTTTGCGTCAATAAATGGTACTTGATACTTCCAAAAATTCAGGCTTTTTTGATACAATGCAAGAGCAGCCGGGATGCGGTGACAAGCATATTCGTGCCGACCGCGAATAAATTGCAAACTCGCTTCAATAGCTGGTTCTAACCTGATGTTGCAAGTTTGCAAGTCTTGGCTAGCGGACTCTAATTCAGTCAAAGAGTTGCTTCCGAGAATGGCAGAATTACTTAAACGCCAATTGCCGCTTTCTAAAATGTGGGAAAAAATGCGATCGGCACTTTTGCCCAGGAAATCCACCAAGTCGTCTGGGCCGAGCACAAATTCAACAGTTGTCGTCCAAGTCTCGATATCTGTTACTAACCGAATCAGTTTTTTTAAAATTTTGTCTGTCACCCACAGCACTACCGGGAATGGAAAATTATTCCGAAATTCTTCCCTAACGTAGTTGGTAGAAGTCAGGACTCGATCGATCGCGCTTACCGATTCCAATCCAAACACCATTAAAGCTGGCGGATGCTTGCCGGAAAGTTCGGTTTCTATCGTCGTGTAAAGAGTTTTAACAGATGCCGGGAGAACAATTTCTCGAATCTCAATACCAGACTCCTCGCGCAATTGCCGTACAGTTTCCTCTCTCATCGCACTGTAATTGCACCGCACCAAGATCAGCGAAAATTGCCCCTGAGACATTCTCAGAGTCCGGGAGAGAGTTTGCAGCGAACTTTTGTTTTGCTGTGCTGCGGTGTCTTGCTGGCAGTGCGAATTAATCATAATTAATATTTGAAAATTTTTCTCAGAATAGGTGCTGTCAACTGCTGAGGAACCAAAGCAGGAAGGAAGTTCGGCAACGAGTAATGTACGGGGATGTAACGGATGTAACGAATAGAAGGAAGAAGGAAGTTCAGCAACGAGCAATGTACGGGATGTAACGAATATAACCGATGGAAGGACGAAGGAATCGACCGCACAAACAAAGTGCAATTAAGAACCTCACAACTAACCGTTTTGGCGGTTGCTATAAGCTTATTTGTACCTATTTTTGCAGTTTTCACAAAATACAGCAAACAATCACAAGCTTAAGTTTATTTAAACCAGTTTTTGCGATTACCAATCACACCGAACAATTACTTAGTTAAGTTTATTTCTGCCTGCATACTTATTGTTGTAGCGGCTCAAATTAAAGCATACCCAAAAAATACATACTCTGTTATTCGCATATTCTCAGCAAAATCAACCGGATTTTACAGAAATCTTGATGATGGCTCAAATTGTACCCAGCCAAAGAGTCGTAGTTTGCGGGGTTCCCAGCCATCGCCCAAATGGCGCAAATCCGATTCAGTTATTCGCATATCGCTGAAATGCGGCATTCCTTGCTTGACTGACCCCTCGCCGCACTGAGATAAACTACCGGCGGCGGCTCATCAATTACAGCTTGAAGATTGTTTGTCATAAATTTACTAATCTCCATATCTAAAGTAGCTGCAAAATCAGGTTCATCCCAATCCTCGCTTTCTTCAATGCTGATTGTTATTGGTGCGCCAATATCAAAATCAAGCTCATCGCCCAAATCCGATACTTTCTTAATTGGCTCTATTTTCTGACTGGTATCAGCGGCAAAAGCTTGAGTTGTATTGGCCATTAGTACGATCGGCAGTGCTACTATGGCACTTATCGTTTGTCGCGCCGTGATTTTCCTCATGCTATCCTCCTGGTATCAACTAAACTTGGGTAGTGCTATAAATTCAACATCCGCCGCTACTTTCCTGCGCTGTCATTAATGAATAGTGGTTTCTTTTCTGAGAAAATATAACCTCATCTGTGACACTTCGCTACAAGTGTGCTTTACGGAGGGTATCCGGTCAACTGTTTGCCTTTCTATTTACTACGTGAAAACTCTTAAACAGTCAGGTTTTCCCGTTAAGTAATTCCCCAGCCTTTGCGAGTGTTCATCTCAGACTCAAAGCAGTCAGAAGTACGCGCGGCGTAGCTATCCCGTAGGGAATCGCACACCAGTCTTCGCACCCCGCGCTGCCACCAGCAAGCTGATGTGACATACCACAGCCACCGAAGATCTGTCAATATTTATATCTTAACATTTTTAATTTTTTGCATAATTCTCGTTACCAGGAAGAGCTCATTCCTGACAACTTAACGTTAAACCGATCGTCCGGCTCTTGTTGAAACCCCTGTCTCAAAGCTAAAGTCCTCGCTATGAGGACTGAAGAACTCATTAGTCCTCATAACGAGGACTTTAGCTCAATGTCACTGAAAAAGTCTCGCTTGCCTAGTCTGTTTACCTTTTAAGATAGAGCGAGATTCCTGCATTCGAGGATAGGGCTTCCGTCTGTGTTTCAACACCCTAGATTCGGAACGATCGGGTCGCATCGTGAGTAAATTAGGGTTCTATCGTTGAGACTATGCAGAGCTAACATTCAAATGCCAGCAGATTAAGCAGCGTAATGTAAAGTTTTCAAAGTTTCTGAAGCCATATCCTAATCGTTTAATTAGCTTTAACCGATTATTAATTCCTTCCACTGCACCACTGGTCGTGCGATTGTCAAAGTATCCCGTTATTTCACCCAACCAGCGCTTAATCGTTCCCACACTGTTTGCAAAGTTCGTCTCTGCATCCACCAGCCAATCCAGCAACTTAAATGTGCCTTCCGACCAGTATTGTGCCGTCTCAAAGATATTTCTAAAAGCCTCTTTCTGTTGATGCATTGCGACCAGCAATGGTGAAACTTGCTTCACTTCTTCTAACTTTAAGCGCTGTCTCTCTGTCAAGCTCTCCTCGGGCTTAATAATGGCATACTTGCTTTGTTTTAATGCCTGCTTAACTCGCATTTTTTCCGGTTTTTCTGGCATCGCGACCGCCGCTTTTTTCTCCTTGATAATTGTCTTGTTTAACTCCTCTCCAACCAGCTTCATGACATGGAATCGATCGGCAATGATATTCGCATGACAGCATCATTTTATGCACTCCCGCCGCGATAATTGCCTGACAGGTCAATACTGACTTCAATAATTTGATTAAGCACCGCTTGACCCGATCCTTTCAGGACTTCCTTGATATCTTTATGTTTTCTGGAACAGACAAATCCTACAGGTACACGACGCTCTAAATCAACCAAAATTGTAATATAGTTATTCTCACCTTTGTGTAAAGCAATTTCATCCATTCCCAGCCGTTGTAGACCCGTCAAGTCAATCACCAGTTTTTTTTTGCTAATATACTCAACGATTGACCACACTTCTGCATCGGTTAAATCGTTTTGTTGCCCCACATTATGGAGGTCGCTATGAATCACTTGTTGGACAATCATTTCGGCAAATCGGTCGGTGTGTTTGCGATGTTTACCGACAAAATCGAGTTCCTCACTAAACGGTTTTCCACAAGTCGTACACTTGAATTGTCGCCGATTTACTTTTAACAATACTAGCCGCCCCATTAGGCTTAAATCTCGCACGTAATACCCATAATTTTGATGCAGATGGGTGCTCGGGATTTGACAGCGGGGAGACCGCTTTCACCTGATGGGCCTCAACTTCAAGAATGATTTTGTCATCGAAAAGATGGTAGTTTTCAACGTCGATTCCCGGCAAACCTAATAGTTTAGTGAAAAGGGGTTGCATAGATGTCCTATTCTGTAACTAAAGATACATTAGCATAGCAGTTCCGATAGAGCCTAAATTAGTTGCCACCTGGTCCAACAGCAATTGATGCCATTGTCGCTGTTGGTGTTTTCCTGTAGTTGCCAACAACGTCAATAACTGATTAAACTGCTGTCGAGTTGATTGCAAGGAGAGTTGAAAAGCTGTATGTTCTGAGGAAGATACGGCCTGCCACATAATGGTACGCAATAAAGTGTAAGCCAATATAGCAATCCTAAATGATTCACAAAAATTTATAAGTTATAATGGTTAGAGCGTATGTTAATATTTAGGTCATGAATATAGCGTGAATAG
>NZ_SRRZ01000051.1 GCF_013179805.1 Microcoleus asticus IPMA8
TAATCTTTGGCGTCATGTGTCCTATTTTATGACACTTTGTGTACTCTGCTTATTTTTTTTTCTGTGCTACCGCTACTTATTGAGCGGATACCTCAAACTTTTACCCTGGGCCCAAGCTTGAGCATTTTTCAAGGCTTGTCCGCGCAACAGTCGGGATTTATCTGTCTGCTGGGAAGTTATCCAAGCATCAAAGGCTTGAGAGTATGGACGCAAGGAAGCGAGATTTTTTTCTACCCATTTTTTGTTAAATACTTCTTGATAAATCTGGTTTCTTACCTGTAAAAAACCCTGGTATTTTACTACCAAACCAGACAGCAATAGTTCTACCTGTTCTCGCGAGTCATCGGTTGGTACTTCCACTCCTTGTAAAATTTTTTGATAGATGCCTAATAGTCTTCCTGCACGTTGCTCATTTCTCAGGATGCGATCGCGGATCGTCTTTAAATGTTCTGGTTCGTCTTGAGATTCCCAATTTTGGATGATGTGCGATCGCACAACCGATTCCACAAAAAATTCTTCTGTTCCCGGTGGAATTATCAGCACGTCAGTGTGAGATTCTCGCGTCGCTCTTACTATCAATTGACACAGCTTTTGGCTCAGAAATGGTTGCCCCGAAGTCCAAGCTAATATTGATTTGATAATTGCCTCGGCATTACTAACTACACTCTCTAACCCTTGAGTTAAAGGAGAGGCTTCTTCCCAGGAAAAACCGTGCAAATCTACTGCTTGTCCGATATTAAAAGGTGTCCGATTTTTATCAGCGATTAAATCGCTGGGTGTAGCTACTCCGAAAATTGCGAAGGTAATTCGGTTGTAGGCGGGATTAATGGCTCGTTGGTTGTAACAATAACGAATCAAGGCGAAAAAGTCATCAACGGGAAAATCTAAGCTTAATATACTATCAATCTCATCGACAAATATAAAAATTCGCTCCTGCGGAAATTTTACTAATAAAATCTCTTCAATAAATTGACTCAATCTTTGCAGGAGAGAAACTTCTTCTTGTTCTTTCCACCAAGTTTTTAAGTTAAGTTGCCCTAAAAGATGGAAGCCGCGCCATAAATCCCCAACGATTCCTTTGTACCACTGTAAGGGAGTAATGTTTTCGCTGCCGATGCGGGTCATGTCGATGGTGCAGCATTGAAATCCTTCAGCTTGCAATCGGTGCAAGGTGCGGACTAAGAGAGAAGATTTGCCCATTTGCCGCGAGTTGAGGACGTAACAAAATTCGCCAGCTTTTAATGCTTCGTAGAGTTCGGCATCGGCTGCTCTTACTACATAGGTAGGCGCATTATTGGCGAGACTGCCACCAATTTGGTATGTAAGCTTGGTCATGCCGTTTATGGGTGGTTTTAAAGGTGAGTATGTAGTAAATTTATTTAAAGGTGAGGATGTGGTAATGGAGCTTGATTGTAATAAAAATTATGCCAATTTTGGGCTAATTACCGCCTTTTTTTATTTAGTCCGCCGACGCGGACTTTGTTTGTATAGCAGCGATTTATCATCGCCAGGACAAGTCTAGTTTTCAAGAATAATTTTGTATGGCGCAAAAAAACAGTAAACCCCCGCTCTAAAGAAAGTTGTGCGAACCAAAATACAGGCGGTACAACTCGCAGCTTAGCGTATAGCGGTTGTTATCGATATGAACCAGCCCCATACTCATTAATTTAGAACCTAATATCGGATCTAATTCCACGCCCCGCTCAGATTTTACCACTTGTTTAAGTGCAACCGCAAGTTCGGGATACTCTTGCAATGTCACCCAAAAATTCTGCAAGTAATCTTTATAAATTCCCGCCAGTGTGGGAGCTTCTTGTAGTAGCGTATCTAGCGTTACAGCGTTTTGACAGAGGTGGTAAAAAGCGAGCCGCACCAGATAAGGATGTCCCCCCACCATTGCCATCAGTCGATCGGCATCGGGGCTATCTTTCCAATCCAGTCCGTGACGCTGCGCTAAAGCAAGTATCTGCTCTTTTGTAAAATAGGGTAATTGCAGCGGCAAACCGACATTAAAAGGCGATTCATTCAGCTTAAAAGGAATATAAACTTCTGTGGAGTGAAGTACGATTAACCGCAGTTTTCCAAAAGTTTCTATCCGCTTTGCTTCTTCATGCCAGCTTCGCAGCAGTGGCAAAAATTCTCTGGCAATTTTTGGATACTCTAAAATTCTATTGACTTCATTTAAAGCTAAGACAATAGGGCTCCTTATTTCGGCTAATACATATTGTTGCAAATAAACGGTGCAGCTTACTTTGCTACCCATATCTTCATCCCAATAATCATCTAATAGAGGTGGCAATTTTAGGTGACGGCTGATGTTGGCACAAAACCAGCGTAAAAATTTATCCAAGTTGTCTAAAACAGCTTCCTCAGCTTGCTGAAAATCCAAACTTACGGTTTGGTAGCCAAGAGAATTAGCGCGCTCTAAAATCCGTAGCAGCAGGGAACTTTTTCCCATCTTCCGGGGAGCTTTAATCCGCAGAACACTTCCAGGTTTGTCAATCTGTCGGTACGCGAGTTCCTCAATTAGCGGGTGATGGATATAAAATGGCGAACCGAGGGGTACTGGAGAGCCGGGATAATCTAAAGGTGTTGCTAGGCATTGGCTGCGGGTAAATTCTTCTATTAATTTTCGTTCCTCTGCTGTCAGGGAACGCGATTCTAGAGAGGATCTAAAATTTGATTTACTAATAGGTATCTGCAAGATATCAGAGAGAGATTGCCACAATGACGAGGCGATGTTTCTCAGGTAATGCTCTCCGTAATGAGAGGCTGATGCTATACTTGTATAAGTCTTTCCTTCCCAAACTTGGCGCAGTATTATTTCTTGTACGGGATATAAATTTTTTTTAAATCGGGTACGAGTTAGCTGTATGACCTCATCTATTGTCATAATTTGCAATTATTCCGTAAGTGTATCGTTGATTTTATCTCTTTTGATTGATTGTAAAGCCCTGAGCGATCGCCTATTGAATTGCGACGCGAGGCGGAAGTAATATTTCTCAGGGGGTAACAGGTAAAATCCGTTAAATGTCACCGAACCCTTCTTTATTCTACTCCCTACGGCGTAATCCCTACGCTCGTCGGCCAAAATGTCATGCAGGTGTCACAGTGAGTAGTAAAGCCACAATTATAAATGTGACACTTGACCTTGATAAATTTTAGTTAATTGATGTTAATTTAATCAGATGTAGTTTCATAGAGTTCTGGTGACTATCGGGTGATTGATATGGCTTAAATTTTTCCGGGCAAGGGTTTCAGCGATTTTATTTAGAAAAATTTGTGTTTCTAAATAAAGTTGAGCCACAAATGTTACGCCACAAATCCAAGAGATCCTTTCATATCGCTGCATCTATTCATCACAATTGTGACAATTGTTAAGTCCAAAAGCCTAATTATTCTTTTTGTGTTAGCAGGTTTTTAAATTTTCCTGTAATCCCCTCTAAAAAATAGTAGCAGATAACCGAGTTGATTTGATGCAAATGGTTCATAAAATGTTTTCTAATTATTTTATTCCTCACGGTCATTGCTACTTGTGGAAGCCTGGATTAGTGGGGCTGCACATTTTGTCCGATGCTTTGATTGCCGTGGCTTATTTTTTGATACCCATCACGCTGATTTATATTGTCAACAAGCGGAAAGACGTGCCTTTTGACTGGGTTTTCATGCTGTTTAGCTCTTTTATTATCTGCTGCGGTATTACCCATATTATGGAAATATGGACGCTGTGGCATCCTAATTATTGGTTCTCTGGTTTTCTTAAAGGGATTACGGCCCTGATATCGCTATCTACAGCAGCAGTGCTGGTGGAACTAATCCCAAAAATCTTGGCTATCCCCAGTCCCGATCAATTGGCGGTGGCAAATGTGGCTTTACAAAATGAGATTGGCGATCGCAAACAAGCTCAGGAAGCACTCTCAGAATTAATGCTGGAATTGGAAAAACGGGTTATTGAGAGGACGATCGCTTTAGAATCCACCAATGAACTTTTGTTACAGGAAAATCGCGATCGCTCCTTGGCTGAAAATTCATTGCGGCGCTCTGAAGCTAAACTGCTTGAACGAACTCAGCAGCTAGAGAAAACTCTGCAACAACTTAAAGGCACCCAAGCTCAACTCGTACAAAATGAAAAAATGTCCTCTTTGGGGCAAATGGTAGCTGGCGTTGCTCACGAAATCAATAACCCTGTTAACTTCATTTATGGCAATCTGATTCCGGCTGAGGAATACATTAAAGACCTTTTGGAACTGATTAAGGTATATCAAATTTATTACCCCACTCCTGCGCCGGAAATTGCAGACAAGATTAAAACCATCGAGCTCGATTTTGTTTTAGAAGACCTGCAAAAACTTTTTAGTTCGATGAAGATAGGAGCAGAGCGGATTAGGGAGATCGTTAAATCTTTACGCACTTTCTCCCGGTTAGACGAAGAGGACATGAAAAAAGTAAATATCCATGAAGGTATCGACAGCACTTTAATGATTTTGCAGCACCGCTTGAAAGAACAACCAAAACGTCCGGCTATCCAAGTTATTAAAGAGTATGGAGATTTACCACAGTTAGAATGCTACGCTGGACAGCTCAACCAAGTATTTATGAATATTTTTTCTAATGCTATTGATGCTTTAGAACAGAGGGCACAGCAGGGACATTCGACCAAAGGCTATTGGGAAAATAATTTCGATGAACACTTACACAACACCCATTGCCAACTGCTAAAAATTCGCATCTGCACGCTTTTGGTTGAGGGCAATTGGGTGCAGATTCGCATTGCGGATAATGGCACTGGTATAGATTCTGACGCGATCGCTAAAATTTACGATCCCTTTTATACGACGAAACCTATCGGTTATGGTACGGGCCTGGGTTTGGCGATTTCTTATCAGATTATTAAAAGCCATGAAGGTTATTTGCGTTGTGTTTCCGAGCTTGAGAGGGGTACAGAGTTTATCATTGAAATTCCCTTGAAATCTCAAAATCCGCAACAGGCAACTTGCTCAAAAAAAGTTTTTGTAAAGCTGTAATTTTTGGTTCATCCCGTTTTGGTGAAGCAACTTGTGGGGTGGGCAGAAAAACCCGCACTAACTCAAATATAGGCCAGGCTCTTGGGTCTAACTCATAAGAAAAATAGGGTAGGCTATTCGACATACTATACAACAAGAAGAGCATTTTAATTAATATTATCTGCAATCAAACATTATGTGGCAAATAGTCAAAAGTATCTTTTCTCCAAGTCAGTATATGCCTCACGGTCACTGCTATCTGTGGCAAACACCTTTGGTATGGCTGCACATCACCGGCGACTTTTTAATCGCGATCGCCTACTATTCAATTCCGGCGATGCTGATTTATTTTATCCTCAAGCGGCGCGATATCCCTTTTTTAGGAATATTTGCTTTATTTGGTGCATTTATTATTCTCTGCGGCACGGGTCACTTGTTAGACATTTGGACGCTGTGGCATTCCGCTTATTGGCTGTCGGGAATTGAGAAAGGAATTACTGCAATTGTTTCCTGCTTCACTGCTGGACAGATGGTAACACTATTGCCACAGTTTTTATCTTTAAAAACCCCCCAAGAATTAGAGGCAATAAATCGCAAGTTGCAGAGTGAGATTGCTGTCCGTGAAGATGCAGAATTAGCGCTGCGACACGCTTATGATGACTTAGAAATTAAAGTCGAAGAGCGCACCGCAGAGTTGAGAGAAACCAACGGTTATTTAGAAGCAGAAATTAGAGAAAGAATAGCCGCTGAATCGGCTTTACGCGAACGAGAGCTTAGGTTAACAGAACAACAAAGTGCCTTGCTAGAATTAGCACAAAATTCTAGTATCTACGAGGGAAATCTTAGCGAGGCGTTGAGAGAGATGACACAAATGGCAACCCGTACTCTGAATGTTGAGCGGGGAAGTGTTTGGTTTTATAAGGAAAATAAATCAGCAATGTGCTGTGCCGATCTTTACGAATTGACAGCCAATCAACACAGCGGGGGTGCAGAACTGAAAGTTGCTGACTATCCTAGCTATTTCCAAGCTTTGAAGACAGAACAGGCGATCGCAGCGGTTGATGCCAAAACCGATCCGCGCACCCAAGAATTTAGAGAATCTTATTTGATTCCTTTAAACATCTCGTCAATGCTAGATATACCTATTACCCATCAAGGACGAATTGCGGGTGTAATTTGTTTGGAACATTTGGGCACGCCGAGGAAGTGGACGCTCGACGAACAAAGCTTCGCTAGCTATTTGGCACAGATGACAGCTTTAGCAATGGAAGCTCGCGATCGCAAGCAAGCCGAGTTAAATTTGCGCTCTGTCACCGAACGCTTGCAATATTTGCTTGCGACTACTCCGGCGGTGATTTTTAGCTGCCAATTAGGAGGAAATTATGACGTAACATTTGTTAGCGAGAACGTTATTTCAATGATCGGCTACGAAGCGCGAGAATTTGTTGATGGTTCTCTTGATTGGCATAGCATCGTTCACCCAGAAGATCGAGAGGTTGTTAATACTTCATTCGCTCAGATATTGGAAAAAGGATCGATTTCCTATGAATACCGCGAACGGCACAAAGACGGTAGTTATCGCTGGATATACGATGAGGTTAAGTTGGTCAAAAATGCTGCTGGCAAACCTGTGGAGTGCGTTGGTTATGCAGTAGATATTACTGCACGCAAACAAGCGGAAATAGCCTTGCAGCAACAACTAAAAAGGGAGCGGCTCGTAAATTCCATTCAAGAGCGGATTCGTTCTTCTCTTAACCTAGAAGAAGTGATGACAATGGCTGTGGAAGAAGTGCGCCAGTTTTTGTCAACTGACAGGACAGTTATTTACCGTTTTAATCCAGATTACAGTGGATTTATAGCTGTCGAGTCGGTAGCAGCCAATACGATGCCGATTTTGGGAATTGATATTAACGATCCTTGCTTTCAGGAACACTACGTCTCTGTTTACGAGCAGGGACACCTTCGCGCGATCGACAATATTTACACGGCAGGTATTTCAGAGTGCCACATTAATTTACTGAGCCAGTTTGAAATTAAAGCTAACCTCGTGGTTCCCATTTTGCAAGGTGAAAAATTATGGGGCCTAGTCATTGCTCATCACTGCCGCAGTCAAAGACATTGGAACTCTTCTGAGATAGAATCTCTCAAGCAAATTTCCGTGCAGCTAGCAATTGCCATCCAGCAATCCACGCTTTTTGAACAAGCCAAAACAGAAATTTCCGAACGCAAATTAGCAGAGACAGCATTACAAAAAGCTGTCGTCGTTGCTGATAAAGCTAACCGCGCCAAGAGCGAATTTCTTTCTTCTATGAGCCACGAACTGCGGACTCCCCTGAATGCCATTCTGGGGTTTAGTCAGGTGATGGTGCGCGATTCATCTTTAAACAATCAACACCAGCAGCACCTAGAAATTATTAATCGCGCTGGCGAACACTTGCTTTCCCTAATTAATGACATTTTGGAAATGTCTAAAATTGAAGCGGGCAGAAGTCAGCTTAATGAAAGCAGTTTTAATTTAATGCGCCTGCTAGAAACCTTAAAAGAAATGTTTCGATTAAAAGCTAAAGCTAAGAAATTGCAGCTCAATTTTGAAGTTGTTGACGGCGTACCGCAATTTCTTAATGGAGATGAAGGTAAATTGCGCCAAATTTTGATTAATATTGTAGGAAATGCGATCAAGTTTACAGAGACGGGTAGCGTTACGTTGCAAGTGAAAAAGAAGGTAGAAGAAAGTTTGGCTGTTGAAACCGCAGAGTTTACGGGTACACAAACAAAACCTGCCTCGGCGGGTTCAGAACATTCCTCGCAGGCGGACTTTGATGGTGTAGAGGCGAATGACCTTCGCCGGGTATTTTTACGCCTTCAGTTTGAAATTGAAGATACCGGCCCTGGTATTGCCGCAGAAGAGATGAATAGGTTATTTGAACCATTCGAGCAAACAAAAACAGGTCAACAATCTCAACAGGGTACTGGATTAGGTTTACCAATTAGCCGCAAATTTGTACAAATGATGGGAGGGGATATTGCTGTCAGCAGTACGCCTGGTGTGGGAAGTAAGTTTGCATTTGACATTGAAATCAGGCTTGCCGATCCAACCGAGATGAAAATGCTTAAACCGCAGAAAAAAGTAATTGGTTTAGCACCGAATCAAGCAGAATACCGGATTTTGGTAGTTGACGATCGCGCCGATAACTGCCTAGTCATAGAGAGATTACTGTCACCGTTAGGCATCATCGTGCGAGAAGCTAGAGATGGTCAAGAAGCTATTGCTGTATGGGAGGATTGGCAACCGCACCTGATCTGGATGGATATGCAGATGCCTGTCATGGATGGCTATGAAGCCACCAGAAAAATTAAAGCTCATCCTCTCGGAAAACAAACTGTAATAGTTGCTCTTACTGCTAGCGCTTTTGAAGAAGAACGACATACTATTTTAGGAGCAGGGTGCGATGATTTCATGCGTAAACCATTTGAGGCAAAGATATTATTTGCCAAAATGGAAGAACTTTTAGGAATGCGCTACATTTACGAGGAATCTGTTGATGCACAACAAGAAAATGAAAGCGAAATTAGCGGAGCGACCAGCAATCAATCTGTAGTAGAATCACAAATCGGTCAAATGCCTGTTGAGTGGGTGGAGAAGATATATGATGCTGCTCATGAATGTTGCGACGATAAAATTGTCAAGTTGATTGAGGAAATGCCTAGACAATTTGCTGTAGCCGCACAAGTTTTAACTACTTTAGTGCATGATTTCCTCTTTGATGATATTATAGAGCTAGCGAAATCCGCAGTTACGGCACGTCAGTGTTAATATCTTTAGATCTTAAAAGAATACCGTGAGCGATCGCATGGACAGCAATGAATATCCTACAATTCAAGCCAACATTTTAGTAGTTGATGATAAGCCAGATAACGTGCGGCTTTTATCTACAATTTTGACGGCACAAGGGTATCAGGTTCGTAAAGCGCTGAATGGGCAAAGGGCGATCGCTACCGTGCAAGAGTTTCCGCCGACTCTAATCCTGCTGGACGTGATGATGCCTGAGATGAATGGATATCAGGTGTGTGCAAAGTTGAAAGCTTCACCACAAACCAGTTCCATTCCCGTGATTTTCTTAAGCGCCTTAGATGACGTTGTAGATAAGGTGAAAGCCTTTGATGTGGGAGCAGTTGACTATATTACTAAACCTTTTAACAGTAAAGAAGTATTGGCACGAGTGGCAAATCAGTTAACAATTCAAAGTCAGCAACAGTTACTTCAAGAGCAAACGAAGCAATTAGAAGAAGTTGTGAAACGTTTGCAAAACGAAATTAAAGAGCGACAGGGGGTGGAAGTAGCTTTGCGCCTTTCTCAAAAAAAATCAGATCATTTATTGTTAAATATTTTACCCGCAGCGATTGTTGAAAATTTGAAAAAAGGCCAGGGTTCTGCTGCCGATAGGTTTGACTCAGCAACAGTCCTATTTGCCGATATTGTTGGTTTTACGTCTCTTGCTGCCAGAATTTCACCTCTGGAATTGGTAAATTTGCTAAACAAGATTTTTTCAAAGTTTGACCAATTAACTGAAAAACACGATTTGGAGAAAATTAAAACGAGTGGGGATGCTTATATGGTAGCAGGGGGGGTGCCGGTGCCGAGGCCAGACCATGCTGAAGCGATCGCGGATATGGCATTGGATATGCAGGAAGCGATCGCAGATTTTCAAACTGACACAGGCGAACCGTTTCAAATTCGGATTGGCATTAATACAGGGCCAGTAGTTGCTGGCGTAATTGGCACTAAAAAATTCATCTATGATTTGTGGGGAGATACCGTTAATGTTGCTTCTCGGATGGAATCTCAAGGATTACCGGGATATATTCAAGTTACTGCTGCTATTTACGAGCTGTTAAAAGATCGGTATTTATTTGAGGAAAGAGGCGCGATCCCGGTAAAAGGTAAAGGAGATATGATCGCCTATTGGCTAAAGGGTAAAAAAGTTAGTTCAAGCTAATTGGTAAGTTATAGCCGAACTAATTATTAAAAAATGAAAATAATTTGCAGTTTCCAACTTTCATTCTCGTGTACTATCTCAATGCGATCGATAAACTCTCGAAAATAGAACCTGCGTTCCGATTCCGACAAGTCCAGCCAAAATTGTGGAAGAGAAACAGTTTGAGCAGTTTCTCGCAAATTCACTGGCGGCAGTTGCGCTAATTTGCTTCGCTGTTCGGCAATTTCCGTGCGGATTTTGTATGCTCTCAACTCTGCCGTTTCAGTGTCTAAAATGCCGCTTTCCATCAGGGCGGGAAGTTGGTCTAGGATTTCTTGTTTCGAGGCGATCGCCCTTTCAATTCTTGCTTTAATTCCGTTGATATCTGGCATTTGCAGCGCGGCGACAGCAGCGGGCAAATCCCGACAGATTCCTTCAATAGTTGATTGCAATATTTCTTGGTAGGAAAAGCCACTGCATTTAGGCTGAGACAGACACTTAATGGGCCGCAAATAAAGGTATTCTCTATCTTTGCGGTAGGAGGTGACTTTGGCAACTGTCATGGGCGATTTGCATTCCGCACAAATTGCTAAACCTGCGAGGGAACGGGGGGCGCTGGCGCTGCGGGGAGAAAGGCGGCCGTTGCGGCGCAGCAATCTGTCTATTTGGGCGGCTTCTTCTCTGGAAATAATCGCGACGTGGGTGTTAGAAATTACTTGGCCGTTTTGATATTCCAAATCGCCTCGGTAGGCGGGATTTGTCAGCCAGCGGCGGCCTGTGCTGACGGAGATTTTTTTGCTGTATTTCTTTGCTAAATACCGCACGGAACCGCGCAAAGACCCGTAGATTAGAAAGTGTTCAAAAAAGTCTTTGACGGCGGCGGCAGCCGATCGCTCGATCGTGTAGCGCTCTTTGCCGCGCCGGTAGCCGTAGGGAGCTTTACCCGGTGGAATCCGGGATTTGATGCGGTTGCGGGCGTGTCCTTTGCGAATGCTCCGGCTGTGTTGGCTGCGCTGGAGTTCTGCGAGGATTTGCAGCAAGTTTTTGCGGTTTCGCGGTTCTGTTTCTGCTTGTACGATGATTTCGACGCCGAGGTTTTCGAGTTGGGCGAGGTGCGAACACACTTGCTGTAATGTGTCGCCGAGTTCTTCAAAGCGCTGAATTAGCAGGTATTTGACGGGTTCTGTTTGGCAGTCTTTGAGGAGTTGTTGCAGTTGTTGCCGCCCTCCTAAGTCTTGATATATTCGATCGACCTCTTGGCCCCAAATTTCGGCTGCCGGCGCAGGTTCTAGCAGCGGTTCGCTGTAAGAGTAGGCAATGATTTTCATCTTTTACTCGCTCAGTTCAATTATATTTCCGTCGGGGTCTTGGGTAAATAATGCCGATCGACCTGACGCGCTCATTTGAAACGGGCAATTGTGAGCAATTAATTGCTCTCTGGCTGCTGCTAAGTTAGCAACAGAAAATGCTAAATGTCGGTTGCGCCCCCATTTGTCATTGTCTGCGGCATCTGGGATAATCGTTGCAACTACAATTAGGTGTATCTGGAAATTGCCGACTTGATACCAGATACCGGAAAATTTTAATTGTCTATCTATTTTTGACAGTCCTAATATGCTGCTGTAAAATTGTTCTGATTTTTCGAGGTTGGAAACCAGTATGGCGGCGTGGAGGGCTTGAGTAATTTGCATTTTTTTGGGGATTTATTTTTTTATTTTAACCGCTGATGCAGGCAGAGGAGCGCTGATGAACGCAGATTGGCTGATGTTTATTCCGTTTTTGATATAATCATAACATTGTCAGTCGTTATTAACATATCTACTGAGCTAGAAGCGAGGCAGCAATTCCAGTTTGTGGCAGCATTTAAAAACTTCTTGATATCATGCTATGGCCTCCACCCTTTGCCAATTCCGCCTCCGCACCGCCCTCGCAGTTTCCTTCCTGCTGCAAATCTTTGCAGCCGTTGGTTTAGTTGGCTATCTTTCCTTCCGCAATGGACAAAAAGCGGTAACAGATTTGGCTAACAAGTTAATGACTGAGGTGAGCAATAAAACCGATCGGCACCTAGATAACTATTTCTCAACCCCTCACCATATTAATCAGATCGACATCGATGCGATCGCAACAGGATTGCTGAATCTAGATGACTTAGACCTTGCTGGACGCTATTTTTGAAAGCAAGTGCAAGCATTCGATCATCTTGGCTCGATCTCCTATGCACTTTCAGACGGACGCTTTATTGGTGCTGGGCCAGTCAGACCGGGGAAAGGCGTCACTATTGACGAGCTTTCAGCAAGGACAAACCGGAAAATTTACGGCTACACAACCGACAACCAGGGGAATCGAACTAAAGTAGTGCAGGTTGCTGCATTTGATACGGTGACAGCAGAATGGTAAACTCAGGCGGCTAAAGCGGGTAAACCCATCTGGACTTCTGTGTATGCGTTAGACCAGTTTGAATTTATTGCTGTAGGGGCCATGCGTCCTATTTTTGCAAAGGGCAAACTAATCGGAGTGATTGGGGTTGATTTACAACTGTCCAATATTACTAACTTTCTGCACAACTTAAGCTTGAGCAAATCCGGGCGAACTTCATCATGGAACGAGATGGGCAGTTGATTGGAAATTCCGGTTCCCAACCCTATTTTACAAGGGTGAACAATCAAGCCCAACGCTTCAGCGCCCTGAACATCTCCGATCCTGTGATTCAAGCTGCTGCTCAAACCCTGCAAAATGAGTTCGGCAGCTTTCAAAAGATTAGAAAAACCCAAAGGCTTAACATTAAAATTAAAGGACAGCAATACTTTGTCCTGGTTGCTCCCTGGCAAGACAAGTTTGGGTTGGACTGGCTAATCGTGACGGTGGTTCCCGAGTCATATTTCATGGCCCAAATCCATGCCCATACCCACACCACAATTCTATTGTGCGCGATCGCATTTACTGTGGCAACGGCAATGGGAATTCTCACAGGCCGCTGGATTACTCGCCCCATTGAAGGCATCACCAAAGCTTCGGAATACATGGCTAAAGGTTATCTCGACCGACAGGTAAAAATTAGTTCGATCGTCGAACTTAAAAAACTAGCCAATTCTTTTAACAGCATGGCAGGACAACTCAAAGAATCCTGTGAAACTTTGGAAGATAAAGTTAAAGAACGAACCGCTGAACTCGCCACAGCTAATACAGAAATTGCGACTCTCAATCACCGACTCAAAGCGGAAAATATGCGGATGAGTGCCGAACTAGACATTCTCACACAACAAATGCAGAAATTGATTTTGCCCAAACGCCAAGAACTAGAGGAAATTAAAGATTTAGATATTGCCGGATTCATGGAATTAGCCGACGAAATAGGCGGTGATTATTACGATGTTCTCCATACCGACGGTGTGGTTACAATTGGCATCGGCGATGTCACTGGACACGGACTAAAAAGCGGCATTTTGATGGTAATGACTCAAGCTGCTGTCCGCACTCTTCAGGAAATGCAATAATCCGAACCTGTGCGTTTTTTAGATACCCTAAACCGCACTATTTATAAAAATGTCCAGCGCATGAACTCGGACAAAAGTATGACGCTAACTATTCTCAATTATGCCGATCGCACAATTAGTATCAGCGGTCAGCATGAGGAAACTCTTGTGGTCAGGAAATGCGGTTAAATCCAGCGAATAGACACAATAGATTTAGGATTTGCGATCGGCTTAGATGAGAATATTTCCGAGTTATCGGCTATGTTTTAGTAGAGTTAGAGCCGGGGGAAGGGGTGGTGCTTGATACTGACGGCATCCCCGAAGCTAGAAATATGGACAAAAAATTCTACGGTATCGAAAGACTTTGTGAAGTGGTTTCTCAAAACTGGCATTTAAGCGCCGAACAATTCAAGGAAGCCGCCATCGATGGCGAGAATTTATGGGAGAACAGAAGGTATTTGATGATATTACTTTGCTAATATTGAAGCAGCAGGGAAATATCGTGCATAATTTATGATTGACTGTCATTAACCCGGTTTCTAGCATCGCTATTGGATTTAGTGGCGAAGCATCTCAGCAGAAGAAGCATCTCAGCAGAAGAAGGAGAAACCGGATTTCTCGCTCCGCCTGTGTAAGTTCTAGTAATTTACAGCGAGCGAGTGAAACAATTTTGCGATCCCAGATTCGAGAGGATAAATTATGAAACCCAAAATAAATTTAGCACAATCTACATCTCCAGAAAAGCTCAATACCCAGCTACAGGATTTGATGCAAAAACTTGAGGAAGCCGAAGATGAAAAAAATAGCTATGAAACTTTAGTAGAAATTATCACGGAACACTCCACGGATCTGGAAAACCAGATCCATCATAAAAATCGAGAGATGCAGACTTACATCGAGCAGGTCAAAAAGGTAATAGATGCAGCTATTGCTGTGAAAAATAACAGCTTTGAACCCCAGATATTGTCAGAGGTGGCAGCGCGTAGTGATGCATTGGGAGAACTGGCACAGGTATTCTCGCATATGGTGCAAACGGTGAAAGCGCGGGAACAAGAATTAGAGAAACTTTTGCAGGCTTACGGACGTTTCGTTCCCGATGAATTTCTCCAATTTCTCGGCAAGCAGAGCATGGTTGATTTCCAGCTTGGAGATCACGTCAGCAAAGAGATGGCAATTATGTTTTCCGATATGCGTTCGTTCACCACGATGGCGGAGCAAATGACTCCTCAAGAAAACTTTGACTTCATCAATAACTATTTACAGCAAATTAGTCCCGAAATTCGCAAGCATAACGGTTTTATTGTCAAGTATATAGGAGATGGAGTCATGGCAGTTTTTCCCGATGGCGTTGATGATGCTATTCAGGCAGGAATTATGAAGTTGGAGCGGTTGCAAAAATACAATCAAAGCCGTGTAATAAATGGGTACGTACCGCTGAATATTGGCATTGGTATCCATGTCGGTGATACAATGGTGGGAATTATTGGAGACGCGAACCGGATGCAAGCCGATGCCCTGTCCGATCATGTCAATCTCACGGCGCGTCTGGAAAGTTTAACTAAGTATTATGGCGTATCTTTATTAGTTTCAGGAGATGTGGTACAACGTTTGACTCAACCAGAAAAGTATCATATTCGATTTTTGGATCGTGCCATTGTCAAAGGTAGACAAGAAGCCATTACTGTTTGTGAGGTGTTAGATGTTGATGCAGAACCAGTGCGATCGCTCAAAATTCAAACAGTGCCTATTTTTGAGGAAGGACTCGAACAATATTGTCTGGGAAATTTTGCTAATGCCAAAGTTTGTTTTGAACAAATAGTGGCACTAAATCCAGGTGACAAACCCAGCCAACTTTACCTAGAACGCATCCAAGCATTTTTAGAAAATAGTATTCCCGCTAACTGGAATGGCGTGTGGAAATTTACCCAGAAGTGACATTAACACATCAATTGAATGGAGAACAATAATGACATCTGGAAGCTTACAATCTGTGACAGAAATCTGTGGAGAATTCATTGACCAATTTCCACCGGAACACGACTCCCTAGAACTTACTTTTACGCCTAGCTCTCGCCCCATCAAGCAGCGCTGGCGCAACAACAGGCTTTCGGCTCATTTTGTAGCCGATTATTTGTCCAGCTTTCTACCAGTGGACGCAGAGGATGCTAGCAGCGAGAAACGGGTTAAACAAAGCAAGGGAGCTGTGAGCTACGTCGCTAACGAACTGTTAGAAAATGCGATAAAATTTAATAAGGATGATACCAATTACAAAGTCAGATTTGGCATACACTTTATTGGTGAAACAGAGGTGACTGCCGTAATTTTTGCCAGTAATAGTGTCAATCCAGAAGGCGCGAATAAGTTAAAGGAGTTTATTAAAGAAATTCTGGCTTCCGATCCCAATGAACTTTATTTGCAGCAGCTTGAAAAGAATGCTGAATCTGAAAGCGACACCTCGGGATTGGGATTGCTGACTATGATTAATGACTATTCAGCTAAGATAGGTTGGAAATTCGACCCAAGGCCAGACAGTGATACGATCGCTGTGACGACTGTGGTTCAAATTAGGGTCTAGTTTCAACCATTTCAATATTTACTCTCTTGTGCGATCGCAGTATTTTACTCAGGAAACCAAAGAACAATGAGCATTCAAGAAATTAAAGGTGAAGATTACAACATTCAGTACGATGGAGAATCAGCCACAATCATTTTCCAAGGCGAACTCAGCCTGGGCGGACCAGCAGAGTATGCACCAATAGCCGAATTGTTAGATGAAGTCGCCAATCCCGAACCGCCTACTATTACCTTGAACCTAAAAAAATTGGACTTTGTTAACAGTTCTGGTATCAGTATGCTGTCTAAGTTTGTCATTAGCGTCCGGAAAAAGAAAACGATTAAACTTTTGGTATTGGGTTCAAATGATGTTCCTTGGCAACAGAAATCTCTCAAAAATTTAGAAAAGCTGTTGCCAACTTTGAAGCTAGAATTAGAGTAGGATATGTGTAAATTTCAACTATAGTTAACATAGGCGGGACGCCCATACCACAATTAACACAGGCGTCCTGCCCGTGCCACAATTAACACAGATAAATTTGGATATTTGTAAATTGCTTAAATTTGCTGTACCGGCAGTTCAATGATAAACTCGGTTCCTTTGGACGGTTCAGACTCGCACCTGAGCGCTCCTCCGTGATTTTCTACTAATATTTTGTAGACAATAGACAATCCTAAACCGGTACCTTTACCGATTTTCTTTGTGGTAAAAAACTGCTCGAACATTCGTTCTTTTATCTCTGCTGTCATTCCCGTTCCCGTGTCAGCAATCCGTACTCTCACGCGATCGGACCCAGCTAATTCTGTGCTGATCGAAATTTTTAGCGCAGCATGGGGCTCATTTTGTGATGCCTCGTCCAAAGCATCGATCGCGTTGGTAATTAGATTCATAAATACTTGATTGAGCTGTCCGCCATAACACTCTACAGCAGGCAATTTTCCATAATTTTTAACTACTTGAATGTCGCGACGGTCTATTTGAGAATTGAGACGGTTTCGCAAAATTAACACGGTGCTGTCAATGCTGTCGTGCAAATCGCACAGGGTCATGTTACTGTTATCGGTTCGCGAAAAGTTGCCCATAGATTTGACAATTTCGCGAATGCGATTGGAACCCATTTGCATAGAAGAGATAACTTTAGGCAAGTCTTCAACTAGAAAATCAAGATCTATCTCTTCGATTAAAGTTTTAATTTCGGGACAGGGATTGGGACAGTATTCTTGATACAGACACAGCAGGTTCAGCAAATCTTGAGTATAAATTGCGGCATGGCTCAAGTTGCCGTAAATAAAACTAACTGGGTTATTAATTTCGTGGACGATACTAGCCATTAGCGCCCCCAGCGAAGACATTTTTTCGCTGTGGAGGAGTTGAGCTTGAGTTTGTTTGAGTTCGCAAAGTGCGCGATCGAGCTGGGCCGTTTGAGCTTCCGCTTTCGCGGTAGCAGCGCAACTTTCTTGATAAAGTTCAACCTGTTTGAGGTCGATTTCAAATTGTTCGATTTCGCTTTCTTGCTGGTATTGACTCACCACGGCATCGAAAGCTTCTAGCAAGTCGCCGCCCGCAGCTTCGACAATGTACAGCATATCGGGATTGTCCAGCCTGATTTCGGCATCAGGAACTTGCACCAATGCTTTTATTCGATCGATATATTCGCGGACTTGTTTGTCTAAATACAGTGGCGGCTCAAAATACATTGCCTTGAGGGTGGCTGAAGGGGGACTGCCTAAGTTGATGCTGCTGCCAATATTAATTAAGTCGCGGTGCGATTTTTCCATAAGCTCGATCGCCTCTAACAAATCCCCGCGCAGTTTTGCTCTTTCTGCCGCATTCTCAGAGCAAGCTAACCTCATGCAAAAAAAAGCCGTTCGTTGGGAAAGCATTCGCTGGCGGCCGCTGATGTTAATTACCGCAGCACTAATTTTTCTGGCTGTCGTAATTTCTTCCAGATTAAAGTAGTTATTCAGTGTCGCCATTGATAATGCCCCCGACTCAACTAAATGTCTGTAGCTCCTGCTGACACAAGATTTAAGAGCCATAAAATTTTTTTGTACAAGACACTAACTAATATATTGTGTAGTTCGTAATAAAGTAGTATACTAAAACACAATTATTTTCATTTTTTGACTTATCACAATTTTCATAATTCGGCTTGTTGCATAGTTTTTCTTAATTATTCAAAAATTTACTAATCAACTTGGCCATGATTTGAGCTTGAGTTTGCGGCAAGCCGTGAGTGGAATTGGGAATAATTGCTAACTCGGCCCCCGGTATCTCGTTGGCATAGGTTTGACAGTGCCATAGAGGAATAGTTTCGTCGCTATCTGCGGCGATTACTAAGGTAGGAATTTTCAATTGGTGAATTTCTTTTTCTACGGTATCAACTGCATCTTCCGGCCGCATCCGGCTCATTAAAAATGACCTTGCTACTGGTTGAGACATTAACTCCCGTCGCCACCCGGAAATTTGCTGCAATTTATCACTTTTTCCGGCTAAACTAGCAAAAGGTTTGGCTAACTGCAAGGCCCAATCAACGGCGGTTGTTTCCCACAGCAGCGGCCGCAAAGCATCGTATTGACCGCAAAAACTATCGTCCCGAATTCCCGCAGGTGCTGCTAATACTAAACTGCTGACTGAATTAGGATATTTTAGGGAATATGCAGATGCGACCCAACCGCCAAAAGAATGTCCGATAATGCAGCAAGGTTCGATATTTAGTTGTTCTACAACTTGCCGCACAAAAGCAACTTCTACAGCTACATCGTAGCGGATTTCTGGTTTGCTGGATTCTCCAAAACCCAACATATCTAAACTGATGCACCGAAACTGAGATTGCAATAACTCAATTAATGGCAGCCAGCAAGTCTTTTCTCCGAAGAAACCGTGCAGCATCAATAAGGGTCGGCCGCACCCGATGTCGAGGTAGGCGGCTGTTTGGCTGCTGCTATTGACAAAGGTACTTAATGTGTGATTCTGTCCTACAAGTGCTTGAGACTGCATGGGCGATCGATTCCTGATAGGTAAGAAATGTTTGTAAACAATTGTAACAAAACCGCAGTCCAAAGGTTAAACTTCATTACGGAGTACACAATTAGAAATAGACCATGATATTCTCTATTATTATTTGAAAATACTGCCAACTCAAAGCAGGAGAACACTTTGAACTCTACTTTAAAACAGTACCCGGCTTGCTCTCTTCGCGAAGATGTCAGTGAGTACGTAGCACACCTACAGCTTCACATGACTTTACAAGCTCGCAACTTGCTCCCTACCATTACCACCGCTAAGGATAGTCGCGAACTACTGTTGCAGCAAACTCAGGCTCATTTTGAGAAACGAGTTTCTCGACAAGCTATTTAAACAAATTTTACGATCGCCCGCGGTCGATCGAATTTTCCCAAATTCCAGCATCGTAGAAACCCGGTATCCCCAAAAATACCGGGTTTCTTTTCGGCTAATTAGGCAGGGGGCCAGGTTTTGGGTAATATGCGTTGGGTTCTTTAATTTTATGTTTATGCGAATTCCGATTATTGCATTTTTGACTTTGGCGTCGGTGGCTGGTGGCGAATTGGGGGCGCGGGCGATCGATCCGAGTGCCGCACTGACTGAGGCGGAGTTTAGAGAAGGAACCGCAGAAATTGACAGGCGAGACGCCTGTCCCACAAGGGCACAGACGGAGGATGAGGTGAGTCTCACATCTGACACCATTCTCAAGAACGGGCAAGATGCCCGTTCCACAAGAGATGAATTGTTTTGTGGAACAGGCATCTTGCCTGTCCATAAAAAGCTGATTGAGAATGGTGCAACCTCTCAGGTGAGTCCAACTGTGGGGGATTTGCCGGCATCCGACGAGCTCGCAGTTGCGGTCGAAGTACCCGCGGCGCAGCTATCCCCTAGGGAATCTCCTTCATATCGTTTCCCGTTGCATCAAAATAATAAAATCGAGCCAACAGTTAACACTCAACCATTGAGTTTTTCCACCCCTCCTTCTACAGTCAACAGTCAACAGTCAACAGTCAACAATCACCTGACGGTGCAACCGGAATTGATATCACTCAAGTCCAGCCACCATAAAGATTTTACATCTCTGTTAAAAACTCCGGCGCTCGCGGCAAAAGCCGAAATCCCCGAAGCAGTAAACAGCAACGCCCAACAGCTAGGCGGTACTCTACAAATCAGTCAAGCGGGCAATGCTGAGGGCGTTTACGTTGCTGAGGTGAAAATTCGCTTTGTCAATTCCAGAGGCGAAGCTGTTGATAAACAAGGGAATCCCATTGAGGGCAGAATTTCGGAAGATTTTATTCGAGGCGAGCTCAAACTCAAGGCGGGGGATAACTACAGCCCGTCCGCTGTACGATCGGATTTGCAGCAGTTGCAGCAATTGGGATTGTTTGACAAGGTTACGGTTTCGATCGAAGAAGTTGGCACGGATATTAATGTAATCTACAACGTTCAAGAGCGATCGGCTCGCTCTTTTAGCGTGAGTGCCAGTCTTAGTGATGATGTTGGCGTTGCTGTTCCTCTTTCCTATACCGATCGAACTTTCGGCCGGGTCCCGCAGCGGCTGGCGGTGGAACTTCAGCCCAGCCTCCGAGGTATCGAGTACGATGTCCAGTTTGTCAGCCCTTACGTTGCCGCCGAAGACCGTTTGGGATACAGTGTGAGAGCTTTTGGCGATCGCAGAATATCGGAAATTTTCAACAAAGATATTGATTTGCCCAACGGGGACCGGGTACGGGAAATTCGGGTGGGGGGAAATCTCAGGTTTACCAGACCTTTGGGCGAGTGGCAATCGACTTTGGGATTAAATTATACAAATATCAGCACGCGCGATCGCAACTTAGATATCGCCCGCCGCGACGAACTCGGCAATCCTCTCACATTCAGCGGCAGCGGCGTTGACGAGTTATACACAGTTTCTTTTGGTGCGATGCTCGATCGGCGCGACAATCCCTTCGACCCAACCAGAGGCTCGATTCTCAGCCTCAGCACCGAGCAGTCGATACCTCTGGGGCGAGGTAACATTGTGAGTAACCGCCTGTTGGCGAATTACATACAGTATGTACCAATTACTTGGCTCGGCCGCAGCGACTCCGAGGCCTTGCCAGAAATGTTGGCTTTTAACTTGCAAGCGGGCACTGTAATTGGGGATTTGCCGCCAACAGAAGCTTTTCGCCTGGGCGGTCGCAATTCCGTGCGGGGTTACGATAGCGGGGATATTGGCAGCGGCCGGAGCTATTTTTTAGCTTCCGGCGAATATCGGTTTCCTGTCAGCAGGGATGTCGGCGGGGTGATATTTGTTGATTTTGCGTCGGATTTGGGAACAGGAGATAGCGTACTGGGAAAACCGGCGGTAGTCAGGGACAAACCGGGGACTGGGGCGGGTGTTGGGGTGGGTGTGAGGGTGCGATCGCGCTTTGGATTAATTCGCTTAGATATGGGGGTTAGCGACTCCGGCGATCTCAAATTTATACTCGGTACCAAGCAACGATTTTAAATTAGTCATCAGTCAGCAGTCATTAGTCACGAGTTAAGTGTAGATACAAGAAGCGATTTTAATTGCCAGTTGCTAAAAAAGGTTTCAGTCTACGGTTTTAAACAGCGCCGTGTCGGTGATTGCTGCGTCTGATCGGGCGAGTTGTCGATCGTATAATTGAGTTTGATTTCGTTCCCCAACCCAAGCTACAAAGTGTTCACTATATATTTGTGGTAGTAATTGAAATTAATTGCCATACAGCACCTCGGTAAGGACATAATATTAAGGACACAACGGGAGCATCTCAGTTTTGCTTTTAAATGCGTGCGAGCCGGACGCTCGCTATATGTATATACTGTGCTGGGCGGGACGATCGCACTCCAAAAAAACGCTTTTTACTCTCTGCTGAGATGCTCCGGAGACAACGTTGTTGTATCCTGCGTTGTAGGTAATTGAGAATTGCTATATTTATCCTAGTAACGACTTAACGCTTTGGTTTCTTCAGATCGACAGTTTTGGGCTTAGCCGCCGGAGTGCGCGGATAAAACTTAAACTTATTGAGCGCAGCACTTGCCGATTTAGCCACACCGCTATCTGTATCTCGCAAAGCTTTTTGCAGCAGCGGAATCACTTTTTCCGACTTAATCATTGCTAGTGCTTCCACAGCGGCTCCGCGCACCTCCGGGTGAATATCTTGAGCTAATTTTCCCAAGGTTTCTATTGCTCGCTGACCTTCTGCTCTCAGAGCATTAGCAGCAGCCATTTTACCTAAAGCAGACGCTGCAAACTTGCGAGTTTCTTTGTCCTGACTTTGAACACATCCCATCAACTGCGGTAGGGAATAGCTTGGTGCTTGTCTGGCAATTGGAAGCTGTTGTTCGGCTTCTGGTTGAGGTAAATCAATTGATTGTGGTTCGGAAAAATCTGTGTAATTTAACTCTTCTTCAAATTCTGTTTGATGTAACTCACTTGGCTGTTCCTGCCAAACTTCTTGTTGTGGTAAATATTCTCCAAATTCTGTGGGATTTAACTGACTGAACTGCTCCTCCGGGACTTCTTGTGGTTGTACGTTACTCTCGTACTGCTGTTGCAAAGACCTGATAGTAGCTTGCATCTGAGCTTCGTGAGCTTTCAACTGCTCGTTAGCCGCTTGCAACTGGCTCTCGTATTGCTCTTGCAAAGCCTGCATATTTAACTGCATCTCAACCTCGCGGTTCTCATATTCCTCAGCAGTTTGCCTCAAGCGAATTTCGTGTTCATTTTGCAGGTTTTGCAAATGTTGCTCCATCTGAGCTTGATAATTTAGATGCAATTCGTCAGCAACTCTGAGTAAATGATGTTCGTGTTCTGCTTGCAGAGATTGTAGATTTTGCTGCATCCTAGCATTGTTAGCAGCTTCTAATTCCTCGCTGATTTGTCGCCGCAGCTCATGCTCGTCTGCGCCAGCAACTTGTTGAAGCTGACTGTCGCGTTCTGCCTGAACTTGTTTGAGCCTGATTTCGTATTGATTCGCAACTTGTTTGAGCTGATTTTCGTATTGGGTAGTAACTTGTCTGAGTAAATTTTCGTGTTCGATAGTAGCTTTTCTAAGCTGATTTTCCCGTTCTCCTTGCTGAGTTTCGACAGCTTGTTGCACGCGAGACATCTGAGCTAATTCTATTTCCTCAGTAATTCTGCGAGTTTGCTGCAAGTATTCTTGCTTTTGCTTGTTTAACCGCTTTTCAACCAACCAGTAAGCAACTGCTATGCCTGCCAAAAAACCTACGATCGCTCCTATGATGCCCACAACTGATATCCTCCCGACAAAATAGTTATACTGAACTTTTTACATTTAACCATACAGCCTCCTGTAACCGCCCAGTAGCAGCAGCCAGGCTGTCACTGCCAGCCAGTGAACCGCCACCGCAGGCCAGATAGAACCGCTTTGCAGGTATGCGATGGAGCACGCAACTCCCAAAATTGCCGCCAGCAGCAAAAACACTGGATTCATAAAGGTCGATCGACCAACTGGGTAAAAAGTCAGCGCGTTCAGCGGGTGGTAAACTACAAAAACCGCCAAACTCGTGCATCCCCAAAACCACAGCATTAACCCAGAAGCATTCTCGAACGGGTGCGGCAGCATTAACACCCGGAACAATAATTCCTCGGTGATGCCCGGACTTAACAAACAGCCAAGAAGCACTCCCACAATTGTACGGCCAGAGGTTTGCACGTCTACTTTCAGAAATCCCGACCATAAACCCACCGAAAGAGCGATCGAAGTGTAAACCAGCGCGAGCATAGCTGCAACCAGCCAATCGGTGAAATCGGGAATAGTTGAAAAAGCCAGGGTGATGCGGCGTATCAGGAATCCCGGCAGCGCGTGAAGCAGAGCTATCCCGAAGGGAATCGCACTAAAATTTAACATAATCAAACTGATCCTTAAAATTTTCCAAGAGATGTTAACAGTAAGTTGACCCGTTTATGCAGAACCAATCATCGCAGCCCGTCAGAGTCCGTCTTTTTGTTTCGGGATTAGTTCAAGGAGTAGGATACCGATATTCAACGATGAATCAAGCAAAGTATTTCGGCCTCAGCGGCTGGGTGAGAAATCTCCCCGACGGCCGCGTCGAGGCTGTCTTTGAAGGCGATAAAAAAGCTGTTGAAGGAATGATTGACTGGTGCCGCGGCGGCCCCACCGGTGCTACGGTTAGTGAGTTGGTTTTGGAATACGAAGACCCGGAGGGCGATCGCACTTTTGAGATCCGCCGATAAAAGAATAAACGGCATAAACTGCGGTTGCAACCGCTACTATACAAACGAGGTCTGCCTTGTATAAGGCAGGCTTCGCTCACGCTGACTAAAGAATGAATCGCATAAAAATCGCGAATTTTGTATTGCCACTTATCAATGATTAGCAAGTTGACTTAATGAGAGCGAACAACTGAGCAACTTTGGTCAAATCTTTATCTCCTGGCGCTATTTCTACGCCGCTAGAAAGGTCAACACCGCTGAAGTTATTGCCGATCGCGCTATCAATTGCATTTAAAACATTATCCGCTGTTAAACCGCCCGCCAGCAGCCAAGGACACTGCGGTCTAAACTCTGATAACATCATCCAGTCGATCGTTTTTCCAGTACCGCCCAATTGCTCTGGATGGTAAGCATCTAGCAGTAAAGTATCGACACGAACAGCGTAAACAGCCGCAGTTTCTAGAGTTTCAGGAGCCTTAACTCTCAAAGCTTTGATAATTTCAATTCCCGGCAAAAACTCCCGCAGCCGATCGCAATATTCCGGCGTTTCATCTCCGTGTAACTGCACCCCGCTTAAATTTGACTCTGCAGCTACTTGACAGATGTTTTTTATTGTGGTGTTCGCAAAAACTCCGATGCGATCGACATTTTCCGGCAATTGCTCGACAATGACACGAATAGTTTCTGGGCTGACATAGCGGGGGGAAGCCGGCACGCAGATAAACCCCAAAGCCTGTGCTCCCAAGCGGGCGATCGCAATTCCTTGGTCTAATTTAGTGATTCCGCAAATTTTAACCCGCACTCTTCCTCCTCGGTTCCGAATTTGTATCAAAATATCAACGAATTGTTAACTATTAAAACAAATCTTAGTTTAATGCAAACCGCTTTTTATAATCTTGGAAATCAATTTATCTGTGAAATCAGGAGATAAAAACATGATGGACTCATCTTTGCTGTTAGCCGTACAATCTACCGTTCCCTCAACGCCGGAGTGGTCGCCACTGGTAGGACTGACAATGATTTTATGCAATTTGCTGGCGATCGCGATCGGCTACTACGGCATCTCCAAGCAAAACCGAGGCAAGGGCCCAGCTTTACCCGTTCAAGTGCCTGGAATGTTCAAAGGCTTCGGCATACCAGAATTGCTGGCAACAGCCAGCTTCGGCCACTTGCTCGGAGCCGGAGTAATCTTGGGCTTAGGTAACGCCGGAGTTCTGTAAAAATCAGGGGAAAGGCAAAGGCAAGGGGTAGAAAAGATATAATAGAAACTCTTTCTTGCTCTCCTTTCCCAGGAAAATTCATGCAGACAGGTTGGCGAATCGGCTCTTTATTTGGCATCCCCCTACTTATAGATTACTCGTGGTTTATAATTTTAGCCTTAGCAACCCGCGAATACGCTAGCAGTTACCGCCTGTGGGGACCTGCGCTCTCCTGGAGTGCGGGGTTGGCAATAGCTCTGCTGCTGTTTGCTTCCGTACTCTTGCACGAACTAGGACACAGTTTGGCTGCCATATCGCAAGGCATTAAAGTTAATTCTATTACCCTATTTTTATTTGGCGGAGTAGCTTCGATCGACTCAGAATCAAAAACTCCCGGTCAAGCTTTTCAAGTAGCCATGGCAGGCCCTTTCGTCAGCTTTGCGCTGTTTTTAATCCTCGGTTTGGGTTCTCAAGTTCTTCCCCCGAAAAGTTTGCTAGCAATTGTCACCGAAAGGGTAGCACTAATCAATCTCGTTTTGGGATTATTTAACTTAATTCCCGGTCTGCCTTTGGATGGAGGACAAGTTTTAAAAGCAGCTATTTGGAAAATCACCGGCTCTCGATTTGTCGGCGTTCGCTGGGCGGCAAAAACAGGACAAGTTTTAGGTTGGCTGGGCGTTGCCTTGGGTCTGAGTTTATGCTTGTTAGCGCGCGATTACGACGGTTTGTGGATTGCGCTGATCGGCTGGTTTGGCATTCGCAATGCCACTGCTTATAGCCGATTTACTTCACTGCAAGAAGCCCTGCTCAAAATTAAAGCCAGCGATGCGATGAGTCGCGAGTTTCGAGTTGTAGATGCAGATTTGACTCTGCGAGAATTTGCCGATCGATATTTGTTAGAAGTCAATCCGTTTCCATTTTACATTGCTGCCACCAACGGCCGGGATTTGGGCTTAGTGTCGATCGACGATATCCGCTTCACTGAACGCAGTCAGTGGCAACTTCAGACTTTGCACAAAATTTTGAAACCCCTGGAAAAAATCCCCACAGTCTCCGAAAAAGCATCCATCGCAGAAGTAATTAACAACATGGAAGCCCGTCAACTTTCCCGAATCATCGTCCTCTCGCCGATTGGTTCAGTAGCAGGGACGATCGATCGGGGTGACGTGGTTAAAGTTTTGGCAAAATACCTCAAACCGCAGATTTCAATCGCCGACATCAAGCGCAGCAAAGAAGAAAACAGTTATCCGCAGGGATTGCAGTTAAGTGCGATCGCCAAAACCGCACAAGAAAACTAAAAATTTGGCATTAGTCAAACAATTTGGGATTTGGGATTTGGGATTTGGGATTAAAAGAAGAAGAACCCCCGGATTCATCTGTGCAGACCATGTAAAATCCAATTCCACGATCTCAAATCAAAAATCCCAAATTGTTTGATTGGATAAGTTAAGAGGGGGTGCATTTTTTCAAGGAAATTTGAAAAAATAATTATCAATATGCCCAAATTTTTGCATCAATTTAATCATAAATTGAAGGATAGAGGCTGGAGTTGGAAAAACTTAACTCATTCCTTCCCCTTCCCTGACTTGCAACCTCTTGCTATTATCTGGATTGTCGTGACGGGAACTCTATTGGGAGTGCGGCATTTAGGCGGGTTGCAGCCACTAGAATTAAATGCTTTCGACCTCATGGTGCAGTTGCGCCCCGATCCAGATGCTGACCCCAGGTTACTGGTAGTAACAATCACAGATCGGGACATTAATACTATTAAAAAATGGCCAATTTCAGATCGGACTTTAGCAAAAGCGATCGCCGAAATAGCGCGTCTTGAACCCACAGCTATTGGCATAGATATAATTCGCGCGACTCCCTACGAACCGGGGAATGCAGAATTAGCAACTCAACTGAAAAACCCCAAAGTATTTCCCATTACCTTCATCGGCAACTCAGAGTACGATCGAGCTCCGCCACCTCCCAACATACCAAAAGAACGGATAGGAATTAACGATTTAGTCCTCGATCCTGATGGTAAAGTGCGTCGAAATTTGATGTTTGCTGGCGATGGTAAAACCACACATACTTCATTTTCAATGCGGCTAGCTTTTGCCTATTTGGATAGCCAAAAAATAGCTTCTAAATTGACAGAAAAACAAGAAATTCAGGCTAATAAAACAGTATTTTCTAAATTGCGCTCTAACTCAGGAGGTTATCAAAACATTAATGCCCAAGGCTATCAAGTCTTACTCAATTACCGCTCTGCTGAAAATATAGCAAAGACAGTGACACTAACTCAAGTTTTGGAGCAAAAAGTCGATCCTAAATTGGTGAAGGGTAAAATAGTCCTAATAGGCGTTACAGCCATAAGTGTCAACGATTTATATTTCACCCCTTACAGCGCTACTGCAAGCGGAAACCAGCCGATGCCTGGGGTATTAATTCACGCAACGGCCACCAGCCAAATTCTGAGTGCAGTTTTAGACGGCAAAGGGCTATTTTGGTATTGGGACGAATGGCAAGAAATTCTCTGGATCGCTGTTTGGAGTGCAGTGGGCGGCTGTTTAGCTTGGCGGCTAGAAAAATCGCTGAGTTTGATGGGAAGTGCGATCGCAGCTTGCGGCTCATTATTCGGATTCACCTTTTTCCTATTCATGCAACAGGGGTGGATACCTCTAATTCCCCCTGCTCTGGCACTTTTAATCACCGCAGCAGTTGCAGTCACCTATAAGTACGAGCAGTCGAGGCAACAGGAAGGGATTGTGATGAAATTATTAGGACAACAAACTTCACCGGCGATCGCAAATGCCCTGTGGAAAGAGCGCGTCCATCTGCTCGAATCAGGGTTATTGCCAGGGCAAAAAGTTACTGCTACCATCATCCTCACCGACTTGCAGGGTTTTAGTACAATCTCCGAAAAACTACCGCCAGAAGTGGTAATGAGTTGGTTAAATGAGTATTTATCAGCAATGGCCCAAGAAGTCCAAGCACATCAAGGCGTGATTAATAAATTTACCGGAGATGGAATGCTGGCAGTATTTGGCGTACCCATTCCGCGCACCACTCCAGAAGAAATTGCGGAAGATGCTCGCCTCGCCGTATCTTGCGCTTTAGCCATCAGTTCCTGCTTGCCACAAATGAATCAAAATTGGAGCGATCGCGGTTTACCGGCCGTAAAAATGCGAGTAGGCATCTTTACAGGGCCTGTTATGGTGGGTAGTCTGGGAGGCGCAACCCGTTTAGAATATGGAGTGATCGGCGACAGCGTAAATATTGCCTCTCGGCTCGAAAGCTGTGAAAAAGATCGGCAAGAGGACACTTGCCGGATATTGATTGCAGAAGAAACCTTACTGCATCTGGCAGACAAATTTGAGGTAGAATCTTGGGGAGCTTTGCTTTTAAAAGGCAGGGAGCAAAAAGTTAATGTCTACCGGATTTTGGGAAGGAAAAATAAAGAAAAAGAGAGAATCTATCCCTAAAAAATCATGGATTTCATATGAAAAAAACTACTAAGTTTCTCATCACTCTGACATCTGTTGGCTCAATAGTATTGATAGCAACACTTAATGCTTCCCAATTAGCAGTTGTGGGACAGCCGACTCCAAACAACGTAGATGGCGGGCCACCCACTCGATCGGGAGGGCCGCGCTTCGTTCAGCCCCGTGAAGATATCGATCGCCCGCCCACTCGATTGGGGGGCCCTGTGCGCGGTGGCTGCGGGAGCATTAGTCAGCTACGTCTCACAGCCTTAGTGCCTAAAAATAAGATCGGACGAACTGTTTCCGACTATCCAACATTCTTGTTCTACTTGCCTCAAACAGATGCGAAATTAGCCGAATTTATCCTACAAGATCAAAGCGGCAACCAAATTTATAAACAGGATGTCACAATTAGCAATTTATCAGGAGTGATCGGCGTTAGTATCCCCGCTAACACAAATGTGCCGCCCTTGGAAGTAGGCAAAAGTTACCGTTGGAATTTTACAGTGATTTGCGACGCTCAAGACCGATCGAGCGATCAGATCGAGAGCGGTGTTGTACGGCGAGTTGAACTCAGTGCAGATATCCGCAGTCAATTAGAGAAGGCCGATGCGCGCCAGAAAACGGTTATTTATGCTGAAAATGGGATTTGGCAAGATGCCCTCAGCACCCTAGCTGCCGCTCGCCGCGTTAATCCTAACGATGCAGAATTAGCTGCTGATTGGGAAAGCTTGCTGGATTCAGTGACATGGGGCGAGATTGCCAAAGAGCCGATCGTTGAAATTGAGCAGCAGCCATAGATGAGTTTTCCGATTTGAGATTGGCGATTTTAGCGAGATACCCGACTTCTTCAAGAAGTTAGGTATCTAGTATCTAATATATTTTCCTTCTTCCTTCTTGCTTCAAAATATGCTATATCCTGCCATTCCCGATCCGAAAGCGGCTGCACTTCCAAATCAATTTCCAAACAGCGACAAGCGGCCGCACTCAAAACATCAATTACAGTTGCAATCAAATCATTCCCATCTGAAGATAGAGGTAATTTCACAGGAATTAATTCCTCCCCAAACACTTGAGAAAACAATTTAACATCTGGCTGCAAACGCATCGAACCGTGCTGCAAAATAGCATCACCCCGTCGCAATTGCGCGCTACCAATTAATTTGTGGCCATCAAGTGTAACTAAATCCGCACCCGTCGCAGTACCAAAACAATTCGGATTGTGAATATAACCCCTTCCAGCTTCCCCGTAGTGCAAATCCAAACCCATCGCCCTCCAACCCTCAATCAAAAACTCGCAAATAGTCTGATAAGCATTCATACGGCTGCTTCCAAATCCCGACGCCACAACTGCATAAGTTAAATCCCCTTGGTGCAACACGGCGCGGCCGCCGCTGGGCCTCCTCACCAACTCCACAGGCATTCCCCGCCAAGACAACTGCTGCCAAAACTCCGGCCACCTGCGCTGGTGGTAGCCCAAGGAAATCGCCGCCGGTTGCCAAGTGTAAAATCGCAGAGTTGGGGGATTTTTGCCCGCTAGATGCTGTTCCAGTAGCCATTGGTCGATCGCCATCTGCACGCTACCAGACGCCGACAACAGTGGAATTAAACGCCATACAGAATTAGCCATCAGTTCCCACTCCTGAGTTCGCACTCAATAATTCGCAGAATGTTTTAAAATTAGTAACAGTTTTTTGGACCTGTCTTGTCAGTTGGTACAAGTTTTACCGAGCCGGTGCTTTAGAAATAAATACAAAAAATAATCGCAGAACCATGAGCAACAGTGTAATTGTCATTAACGACGAAAAATTTGAAACAGAAGTCCTGAAAGCTGAGCAACCAGTGCTTGCATATTTTTGGGCTAGTTGGTGCGGGCCTTGCAAACTGATCGCGCCTTCGGTAGACTGGGTGGCGGCTAACTACAGCGATCGGCTGAAAGTGGTTAAAATGGAAATTGACCCCAATCCTAATACTGTCAAGCAGTATAAAGTAGAAGGAGTCCCAGCTCTCAGGCTGTTTAAAAATGCCGAAGTAGTGCTCTCTCACGAGGGAGCTATTACTAAACAAACTTTGATCGGTTTGCTCGACGCTCACTTATAAAGTTTGGAAATGATTGGGGAGTTTCCAACTCCCAACTCACAATTATAGCAATCGCAATTTTTTTTACATCTCTCTTTTTTCCTCAATGTTTCTCTCTGACTCTGTGCCATCTGCGCTCTCTGTGGTTATTAAAAAGACATTCACAAAGCAAATAAAACTGCTATAAAAAAAATAATAATCAATATAAAAAGATTCCTTAAAATCCCAAAAAGTTACAAAAAATATGCAATTTGCCAAACGTTTAGAGCCACTGCAATTTAATGTATTTGCCGATATGGATCGGGCAAAAGCTCAAGCTAGAGCAGCGGGGCAGAATGTGATTGACTTGTCTCTGGGTTCTTCGGATTTGCCGGCCGCTGCTCATATTACAGATGCGATCGCACATTCTTTGTCGGACTCCAGCACCCACGGCTATTTGCTCTTTAACGGGACAAGAGCTTTCCGGGAAGCCGCAGCTATTTGGTACGAGAAAAAATTTGGGATTTCAGTAAATCCAGAAACCGAAGTGCTGCCGTTAATTGGTTCCCAAGAAGGCACGGCGCACCTGCCTTTAGCTGTACTCAACCCTGGAGATTTTGCTTTGCTGCTAGATCCGGGCTATCCTTCCCACGCGGGCGGCGTGCATTTAGCGGGCGGTCAAATTTATCCGATGCCGATATTAGCAGAAAATGCGTTTTTGCCGATATTTGAAGATATTCCGACAGCAGTGCTGGCTCAGTCGAAGATGATGGTTTTGAGCTATCCTCACAATCCTACAACTGCGATCGCACCTGTTGCTTTTTTTGAGAAAGCCGTGGCTTTTTGTCGCGAACACCGGCTAGTTTTAGTTCACGATTTCCCTTATGTGGATTTGGTATTTGACGATCGCAATTTTGGACTTGAGGCGACTGGGAGCGAGGAAAACCGCAAATTTATGGCGCCGTCAATTTTTCAGGCCGATCGATATAAGACTGTGGCGATCGAGTTTTTTACACTATCCAAATCGTACAGTATGGGAGGTTTTCGAGTCGGATACGCGATCGGCAATTCCGAACTAATTGCAGCGCTGCGACAGGTAAAAGCCGCAGTGGACTTCAACCAATACCGAGGGATTTTGAACGGAGCGATCGCAGCTTTAACAGGCCCTCAAGATACCGTCAGAACAAGCGTAGAAACCTTCAGAAAACGGCGGGATGCCTTTGTAAACGCGCTGCTGGACATCGGCTGGCAAGTCCCCGTACCCCCTGCCACCATGTACGTCTGGGCGAAACTGCCGGAACCTTGGGCCCAAGATTCCGTGAAATTTTGCACTCAGCTAGTACAGAGTACAGGAGTCGCAGCTTCCCCCGGTGCCGGTTTCGGGAAATCAGGAGAAGGCTACGTGCGATTTGCCTTAGTCGAGTCGCCAGCAATTTTGGAAGCAGCAGTTAGAAAAATTGCTGAGTTTTAAAATTGAGCGATGTAATCTGTGTCAACTTAAGCCGAAACACCGTTCTAATACTTAGGTACACCGGACTTGAGCTTTGAGGCAGGGGTTTAACCCCTGCCTGAGTGGGGGGGTTTGGGCGTTTTTGGCGACACACTTTCGGCATGGCGCCTAAGTCCTTACCCGCAGCTCAAGATTGGTTGGTGCAATTGCTAAAATATTGTGATTTATACCTAAAGGAATAGATATTTGCACGGAGTATCTGTCAAAATTTCAGTTAAGAAATGTTAACGCGAGGCATCTTGAGAATTGTCAGTTCCGCTCACCCACTCTAAAAATCCTTGAAATGAATTCTGTCGGGGCAGCGATTGTTCCGTAGCGGCGATCGCACATCCCAAAAATACCATACTCCCCAAAATTGCAATCAGCGGAAAATGCTTGCCCAGCCCAAAATCGCGCTGAATGCGAGCTAGCGGCCTGCTCTCGCGCCTGAGCATCTTTCCCACCGTCAGTTGTTTGAGACAAAAAGGATCGCGCACAAAATGACCGCTCCAGCTAATTACTAAATGAGAATGGCAGTGAGGACAAGTGAATAGTCCGCTAACCATCCCGACTGGGCCTACGACGCTGGAACGGTTGCATATCGGGCAAGTGACAGAATGAGTGTTATAGGTGGGAGCGTTCATAACTGTTTTTCTTGAGTAAAAAAAAACCAACAACTAATAGGGAGCCTGTGTTAACGCCTAAGGTATAGACCTGAAGAGGCACTTTTCCTTAATTCCTAGTTTACCGCTCGGATCGGGTCGATCGCAGCTCATTGCTTTGGAAAACCTTCAAATTGCCAATCCCGCAACGAGTGCAAGTCGGGAGTACAGGTGAGATTGTATTGCAACGGAGTAACCGTTATTCTGTTGTCGCGAATAGCTTGTACGTCTGTAGGAATATCATGCGACAGCGCCGAATCGGGGATTTCTTCTATATCTTCTAACAATTCCCCAGCTAGCCAATAATAAGTTTTGCCGCGCGGATCGGTGCGCTTTTGAAATATGTCGAAATAGCGGCGAATGCCTTGACGGGCGATCGCAACTCCGGTAATTTCTGCTTGTGTGACTGCTGGTATGTTGACATTCAACAGCACCGGTTTCGGCATTGGCTGTTTTTCCAACTGTGCCAGCAAGGTGACAGCGAAATCCACCGCCGGCCCAAATTCCTGCGAAGTAAAGCTCGCGAGGCTGAAAGCAATGCTGGGAATGCCTTCCATAATTCCTTCCATTGCTGCAGAAACCGTACCCGAACAGATGATGTCCGTGCCTAAATTGGGCCCGTGGTTGACGCCGGAAAGGACAAAATCCGGCGGTTTGTCAAGTAAAGCCCACAAAGCGAGTTTCACGCAGTCGGCGGGAGTACCCGAACAAGCCCAAGCTTTGACTGCGGGATCAAAAATAGATTCGACAATTTCGGCGCGGATGGGTTGGTGCAGGGTGAGGCCGTGGCCGGTAGCGGATCGCTCTCTGTCGGGACAAACTACGCTCACGTCGTGACCGGCAGCGGCGAGAGCGTTGGCGAGGCTGCGGATGCCTTGTGCAAAGATGCCGTCGTCGTTGCTAATTAAAAGTTTCATTGAAATTTTTATAGGCCTTATAACAATACTAAACTAGATTCAACTAGGGCGATCGCTCTAATATCCAATTACCTATTACGAATTATCCGTAAATACCGAAAATCTAAAATCTAAAATCAACAAGACTGTCGAGCCAAAATTGCGCTAAACTCAACTTGGCCCAAAACTGCCATCAATCTAAAATCTAAAATCTAAAATCTAAAATCAAAATGACTGTCCAGCTAAGCGACATTGAAACTCAACTAGAAACCCTCAGCCAAGAGTCCAAAAGTGCGATCGCCACTGCCAATACCCTCGAACAACTCGAACAGTTGCGCGTCGGCTACCTCGGCAAAAAAGGCCAACTCTCTCAAATTTTAGGCATGATGGGTAAACTGTCGCCAGACCAGCGGCCCAAAGTAGGTGCGATCGCCAATACTGTAAAAGAAGCCCTGCAAGCCAATTTAGAAGACAAGCGCGCCACCCTCCAAACAGCCCAAATTCAAGCCAAATTAGCCTCAGAAACCATCGATGTCACCATGCCGGGGATTTTTCGCCCCCAAGGCCGCGTTCACCCCTTAAACGCCGTCATAGACCGCGCTCTCGATATCTTTGTCGGCCTCGGATACACCGTCGCCAACGGCCCGGAAATGGAAACAGATTATTACAACTTCGAGGCGCTGAACACCCCGCCCGACCACCCAGCGCGGGATATGCAAGATACATTTTACTTGCCCGGAGGTGACTTGCTGCGGACTCAGACATCATCGGTGCAAATTCGCTACATGGAACAGCACAAACCGCCGATTCGGATTGTCTCTCCCGGCCGCGTTTACCGCCGCGATACTGTTGATGCTACTCACGCGGCAGTCTTTCACCAAATTGAACTTTTAGCAATTGATGAAGGTCTGACATTTACTGACTTGAAAGGCACAATTAAAGAGTTTTTGCGGCAAATGTTCGGGCAAGATTTGCCGATTCGTTTCCGCACCAGTTACTTTCCGTTTACGGAACCTTCTGCCGAAGTAGATTTGCAGTGGAACGGCAAATGGCTGGAAGTTTTGGGCTGCGGAACTGTCGATCCTAACGTTCTTAAAGGAGTCGGTTTAGATCCAGAAAAATATACTGGGTTTGCGGCCGGTTTTGGTGTCGAGCGGTTCGCAATGGTACTTTATGAAATCGACGACATTCGCCGGGTTTATGCTAGCGACTTGCGCTTTTTGCGGCAATTTTAAAGCATGGTTTGGGGTCGGTTCTACAAACCCTCTAGAGATTTTGCTTAAGCTACATCAATTTTTCAGTTTCAAGTAAGCAGACAAGAGCGACAAAACCATAAGATATGGTGGGCGGGTGAGTGCAAGTAACTCTTGCTATCCGACTTCTTGCAGGTCAAAACCCGCCCCCTCACATCAGTTTATTCATGCCCGCTTACTTAAGTAGACAAGGCCTTTGCACTTACCTACTTATTTATTTTCTAATTGCTAAAAACATCCTTGATGCTGTCAACAGCGCGCTCTACAGCATTCTTGGTATTATCTACTGCTTCCTGAGTCCGAGCTGAATCTTCCGATGCTCTTTTCTCAATTGTGGCCGCATCTTTCTTAGCTTTGCGCTCTACGACACTACCATCCTCCGATGCTCGATCGACTTTAGCAGCATTTGTCTTGGCAGTTTCCTTAACCTTCTCTTCTGTATCTCGGATGAAGTTCTTGGCTCGTCCAGCATCTTTGCTGGCTTTTTCTTGAACCTTATCGCCCGCATCTGGATCTGCTGCCATCGAGTTTACAGCAGGAGAGGCCATTGCTGCGGTGTTCGAGAAAAACGCACCAGACCACACGAAGGCCATCGCTGACACGCAAAGCACAGTTGCAGCCATCCAGCGCCCTAAAGTCGAAAGCCGTGTTGTAAAAGAATTCAGTTTCATACAATACACAATGAGATATGACATTCTATTTCTAACCGATCAGAGCGCTCGGCTGAACCGTTCTCTAGAGAGAGGTTATCCGCCGACCAACCGTTAAAAAATTTCCCTCTTTTGATAGATGGACGCAAGGAATGTCAGTCAATTTTAGATTTTAGATTTTAGATTTTAGATTTTAGACTTTACTCTACAACCGCCATTTGGAATCTTGAACTTTGGTGAGCCGATTAAAGATTAAAGATTAAAGATTAAACAATTGATATCAAATCTATTAGAAGCGGAATTATTCATATATCTCTTCTCTGCATCTGCCCTCATCTGCGTCAATCCCTTGTCATCAGCGGTTCGAGAAATTATATTTTTTTAACCGCAAATGAGGGCAGATAAACACAGATTAACGCAGATGAATTAGATCGAGTCCGGTTGCAGCGTCCGTAATTGTTGACTGTTGACTGTTGACTGGATTTTACCAAAACGATGCTGCCGGATTTGATACAGCGCTTTGCATCTAAATGGAGTACACCCCTCCCCAACCCTCCCAGAAGTTCGATGAGGGCGCTCGATAGGGCGGGTGGGGTGAATGTACTTCACTTAGTTGAAATCTGCTGTGTTTACGAATAGGTTGTTTCCGAGATTGTGTGTGGGATGTCAATATATAATACTTAACCAACAACTAATAACTAATCACAATTCAGGAGAAAAGTCAATACTGTTTCATCGATTCCCTTTAGTTTCAAGGGCTTATATTTAACAATTCGATTTTCCTCAACATAATCTGCAACCGCAGCCGAAATTAGCACAGTGTTTGGTTGCGCCACCTCTTGCAGGCGGGCGGCAATATTCACGCTCGGCCCGATCGCAGTATAATCCGATCGGTCGGGGCCGCCAAACATCCCCACCACGGCAGTACCCTGGTGAATGCCGCAGCGAAACCGCACCGGAAGCACCCCATTGTCCCCAACAATTCCCTGCTCCAACCAGCCCTTGTTAAGCTCCTTCAGAGCTTGCAGCATTTGGCCAGCAGCAGCTACAGCGCGGCGTACTTGCTCGTTAGGCGTTAGTTCCTCGGGCGCGCCAAAGAAAGCCATTACCGCATCTCCGACAAACTTGTCCACCGTACCGCCGCTGTCAAAAACAGCCTTAGTCATTGCCGCCAAATATTCATTCAAAAGCTCAGCTACCCGGCGCGAGCGCAGCGTATTTGACATTTCCGTAAAACCGACAATATCGCTAAACAGAATAGTAATCAATCGCGGTTCCGGGCGCAAATCCAAGGCCAAATCTCCAGCCGCTGCGGCCTTCACCATCGACGGCGGCAAAAATCGGCGCAGCACCGACTCAGTTAAATAACTGTTCAACTGCTGCACTCGGCGCTCGTTTTGTTTGAGGGCGAGCAAATTCCGCACTTCCGCCAACAATTCGCGATCGTTAAAAGGCTTGGACAAATAAGCATCAGCACCCCGTTCTACTCCTTCAATTCGAGTATCCTCGTCGGCTTTAGCAGTCAGCAAAATTGCCGGAGTTCCCTGCAATTCCTCATCCTCTCGAATCATCCGAATCAAATCCAAGCCCGAGATCAAAGGCATCATCAAATCCGTTATAATTAAATTGGGGTGGCGTTTTTTTGCCACGGCAAATCCTTCTTCTCCGTTGCGGGCGAGCAAAACTGCAAAGCCGGAATCTCGCAAAATTGCTGACACATAAAAGCGCAAATCGGGATTGTCGTCAACCACCAAAACCGTTCCCACTGCTGTTTCCGATCTAACCGGTTCGAGCGCCTCAAAGTTATAATTTTCTGCCTCACTTTCCGACAAATCCGCCTCCACATCTGCAAGTTCCACCGCAGCTTTGGATGAGTGAAACTCCGCAGGTATTTCTAGTACCTGTTCCGGGGGCAAGTGAGTCGAACCGAAGTGCAGCCAAACGGTAAAAGTAGTACCTTCGCCGTAAACTGACTCAACGGAAACTTGACCGCCGTGGAGTTCGACTAATTCTTTGACAAGTGCCAAACCTAAACCGCTGCCTTCGTAGGAACGGCTAGCAGAACCTTCGGCTTGGTGAAAGCGCTCGAATAAATAGGGAATTTGTTCGGTGCGAATGCCGATACCGGTGTCTTTTACTTGCAACAAGCAGTGAGCGCCGGCTGATTCAACTTTCAAGGTGATATTTCCGCCTTCTGGGGTGAATTTGACAGCATTAGATAGCAGGTTGTAAATAACTTTGTCAAATCTTTCAAGGTCCAAATAAAGTAAAGGACATTCTTGCAGTTGGGTAATTAAGTGGAGTCCTTTTTTCTCGCAGTAGGCGCGAAATGACTCTGCGGTAGAGTAACAGAAACCGACCAAATCGCAGGGGCGAAAACTCGGCTGCATCCGTCCGGCATCGAGCCGCTGCAAGTCCAGCAGTTGATTTACCAAGCGCAGGAGGCGGCGGGAATTGCGCAAAGCGATTACTGCTTGTTCGTAGGGCAAGTCTTCTTGGCGCCTGCAAGCTGATTCCAGAGGGCCGATAGTTAGAGTTAGAGGCGTGCGGAACTCGTGGGAAATATTTTGGAAAAACTCGGTTTTGAGCCGATCGGCTTCCAGAAGCCTTTCTGCCTGCTGTCTGGTAGTCTGGTAGAGGCGCGATTGCTGCACGGCCAGAGCAGCTTGAGTTGCCACTATTTGAGCCAGGTCAATGTCTGAGTTGTTCCAGCGGCGGATGCTTCGATTTTGGCGCAGGGAAATGCTGCCGATGATGTTGCCTTCTGAGAGCAAGGGAACGACTAACAGGGCGCGGGCTGGCGATCGAACTTGCAGTTCTGTAACATTTAATTCGGGGTGTTCGTGGAGGTCTTCGATCGCCACCGGCTCTTTTGATACCATAACTTCCAGCAACACCGGATTGCCCCGAATCGGCACCAAAGACTGGGGTAGGGAAGGATGGGCAAAAACCCAGCCGCGAGCTTTATTAGCAGCATCTGCAGAGCTCGTCTCATGGCCAAGAGGGTTCGCAACTACATCTGGATCGTTAAAACCCTGTTCTACAGTCACGGTATCTCTCTTTGCGTCGTATAGCCCTACGCATTGGACGTATTCATCATCTTCTGTCCACAGAGATAGGGCGCAGCCGTCAACTTGCAAAGCTTGGCCAAGCTGTTGAGTAATGGCTGCAAAAATATTTTGGGGATCAAGACTCGATCGAATTGCCGTAGTAATAGTATTGACTAAGGCTTCGCGCTTAGCCAGCGCCCGCACCTGTTCGTAAGCCCTGGCTTGAGAAAGCGCCAAAGCCGCTTGGTCTGCCACCGTAATTACCAACTGTACCTCGTGGTCTTGCCACTGGCGCGGTCGATCGAACTTGTGCAGCGCCAAGACTGCCATCAGTTCGACTTTGTAAAACAGCGGTACGATCAAGCTCGATCGAATATTCGCAGCTTGGTAAGCCTGCTTTCGCTGTTGATTATCCCAGTTTAAAACTCTATCGTCAGTTTGGGCATCTTGAATCACCTCTACATCCCGAGTTTCCCAAACCAAATTCGGCAGCAAATCCGGGGATAGTTCGGCGGCAGAAGCGTCTGCGGGCGTGACTTCCTCATCGCCGTCCAACCCTTGAGTTTCGGCCTTCTGGTAAACGAACCACTCATCCGCCACCCGGCCGTCTTGGAACGGCCGCAGCAGACAGCAACTCACCTCAAACATCTGCCCGACGCTTTCCACAATTCTTTGCAGCATTTGCTGGTAATTGGGAGCCGATCGGATAGTATTGGTAACCGCATACAGCAGCGATTCTTGGCTCAAAGCCCTGCGCAGTTCATTGGTGCGCGTTTTCAGAAGATTGTGAGTCTCAACAGCTTGACTGACAAGAGTTATGAGTTCTTGAGCATCCCAAGGCTTGGTAACGTATTTGAATACTTTGCCAGCGTTAATAGCTTCAACTAAATCTTCAACATCCGTATAGCCAGTTAAAATAATTCGGATCACGTCGGGGTATTGAGCCGCCGTCAGGCTGAGAAACTCCGTACCGCTCATTTTTGGCATTCGCTGGTCGGAGATAATCACCGCAACTTCTCCCTGTTTTGCCAAAATTTCGAGGGCAGCGGGGCCAGATTCGGCTCTGAGCACTTTGTAGTCTCGATGGAAGGTGCGGTAAAGCAAGTCGAGGTTATCCGGTTCGTCATCGACGATCAGGATTTTTAGCTTAGGATTTTCTTGGGAATTCATGCACCGTTCTCCTGTGCCCCGGGGCAGTTCGATTTAATAAGTCTGATGAAAGGAAGAATTCACCGATTTCAATTGCTCAAGTCATACCATTTTCGATTTTCGATTTTCGATTGGTAATGACTGATGAAATAAGAGTTGGGAGTTTGCCGACAGTGCCATTATTTTGGGAAAATGGTATCACAATAATTCGTAAACCTGAAGTTTTTGTGAGTGTGCCGAGGCAAGCATCAACCTTGATTTTTGATGTCTGGGTTTTTAATTCGGAATTCTTCTGAGCCACAGTTATCTATCGTGCACCCCAATTTTATTATTTAATGATATTCACATAAACTCCTCTCCCAAAAAGTTTTTTGAACCCCTTAAATCTATGCAGCACGAGAGCCAACACGAATCGGGCACTTTTAACTGCCGTCTGGATATCTTAGAATACATAGGAATAACCGTCCTGATTGTGAGTTGATTTGCCAAATTGATGTTTTATTCTGGCTCCTGGGCCTGTTTTATTTGGTATGTGAAAGCTGCCCGCAGCACGATACAATAGACAACCAACATCTTCGCCTGTGTTTTTCCGCACAGGTAACAGCAACTTTAACACTCAGCCAAGGATACAGGTCGCAATCCGGCGCCAAGCCCCTGACTGATATTCGGGGGTGGTCCACAGACAACAGAGCCGTCTGTGGGAGTGACGCAATTGCTGTACCATTTTAGTTAGACTTGCACTTTTTTTCCCGATCGCGGCATTTTTTGTGCCTCCTGCAGACCTTCGACAAGCCAATTACTGCGGCGAAACACCGCAAGCCAGAGCATCCATCTGTTAATCTTAGCTAGGGATGTACTCTGTGGAAACCGGTCAGTCGATTTAGATTTTAGATTTACTCCACAGATGAATCGGGGAGCTTGAACTAGGGTCTAAAATTTTGATCTCTCCACGACGAGTGTCGGGGGGTTGTATCGGTTTTTGGGCGGGGTCAATCAGCTCGATCGAGGTTTTGAATGTCTCGATCGCGCGCAGCGCAGAGTATCGCAGCACAATATCGAGCCGACGGGGGAAAACCCCCGCAGACTGTTTCCCGGCATCCAAATTTAAATTGGACCGTTGGGAGAGTACCCCCTGCCGCAACAGGCATCGGTCGGTTCGATCGGGGACGCGCGATCGATTGCCCAGAACTGCTGAAAGCTGGGTTGCCAGGCCGGGGGCCGGCGGTGAACATCCGACGCGCGATCGCGCCCGGTTTTAGTCTAGCCAGTCGTGGAGTTTTTCAATTACCCCTTGAGGGATAAATTATATTCGATCGGGTATTTCCGCAAGCAAAGAGGGGTAGAATTCCGGGAACCTGACCTTAAAACCTTTTTGATTGTTTTTTATACCTTTCCCGCTAAGCTGTCGCGCATTTAATTGGTAAGCTAGTGTTTACTTAAACTCTTGTGGCCTGGGTTCTCCTGCCAGCGATCGAGCTTCAATTTAAATGCCAAGTAGCCGATCCACAAATCTAGTATTAGGGGAGAGCTTTTATTTGGTCATAACTAGAGTTTGAAACCATAAAAAATTCCCATTTACATCATAAGACTACTTAAAGTCAAGCAAAAAGAATGTAATTTAATCTTGCTAATAAACCATGCCTATAAGTTACGTTATAAGATCAGTATAACATCAGTGAACTTTCTAAGAGGGCAGCTTAGAAACCCGCGTAGAAAAATTAATATAGTGGCCTGGCATTGTGAATCCTTCCTTTTTTTCCTCACCCTCTCACGAACAACAAACTCCCGGACTTTCTGGTTTTTCGATCCGGGTGGCTGCGCCGAACGACTTGACGCAGCTAGCTGATATTTTGGCCATGAGCTTTCACTCCCGCCAGGGGTTTGTAGAATGGGTGTATCCGGTGTTGCGTTTGGGCATTTATGAAGATTTAAAAAATCGACTGCGTTCTAAGGCAGAACATTACATTTGTCTGGTTGCTGAGCTAGTCTCGCGCGAGGAGGGAACCCAGAATTATAGATCGCACCGAGATCAGCGCATGGCAGGAACAGTAGAAATGGCTCTGCGTTCTCGCTTTCCTTGGCAAATCCCGAGTTCTGAGTATCCTTATTTGTCGAATTTAGCCGTTCACCCGGAGTACCGGCGGCAGGGAGTTGCTCAACAATTGCTCAGCAACTGCGAGGAGACAGCCAGAGAATGGGGATTTTCTGAGATTTACCTCCACGTTCTGGAAAATAATCACGCGGCGCGACAGTTGTACTATCAAGCCGGCTATCAGTTGCAACAGGTGGATTGGAATTGGACTTGTTGGCTGTTCGGCCAGCCGCGCCGGCTGTTTTTACGCAAGCAGATTTTGCTCTCATAAGCTAAGTATTTGAATTGATCGTAGGGAATTGGGACGAACCAGGAAAAAGGAAAAAACAGCTATCCGTGCATCTGTGACTTCCGCATCGTGAATTAAGGGAATTGGTAATAGGGAATTGCGACGTAAAAGGAAGAAGTATTGACTTATATACGAGAAAATTATGGCGTTGCTGAGTTAGAGTATGAATAGGAGGGATAATTTATGCACTGCCCAGAATGTAAATCAACCCATATCCGTAAAAACGGCAAGAAGAAAGGAAAACAAAATCACATTTGTGTCCAATGTGGTCGTCAATTCATTAATCAGTATGAACTCCATCGAGGTTATAGCGAGAGCATCAAACGTGATTGCCTAAAAATGTACGTCAATGGTATGGGTTTACGGGCGATAGAACGAGTTAAGGGAGTTCATCATACCACGGTAATAAATTGGGTAAAACAAGTCGGAAAACTGTTACCAGATGTTTATGACCCTGAAGTCATTCCAGAAGTTGGTGAACTCGATGAATTACAAACTTATGTAAAAAAAAACAGACAAAATCTGGTTGCCGACGGCGGTTGACCACTTTCAACCAGGAATTTTAGGATGGGTATTAGGAGATCGTAGTTCCGACGAGACGTTTGAATCGTTGTGGAACAGGGTAAGTGCCTGGAAATGCTATTTTTATGTCACGGATGGATGGCCAGTCTATCCGATGTTTATTCCTGATGAAGATCACATCATCAGCAAGACTTATATGACACGAGTAGAAGGGGAAAATACGAGGTTGAGACATTATCTGGCAAGGCTACATCGCAAGACTCTTTGTTATTCTAAGTGCGCGGAAATGCTCAGGCACTCTATTAAATTATTAATACATTACCTAAAATTTCAGGATGTTCCCGTTCCGGCAGTATTCATACCTTGATTCAGCAACGCCAAAATCTTTAAGCCCAGAGGCTGTCTCCTACCCAGAGACACCTATAAAGCCAAACCTCAGCTAGCGTAGAGATTCTGCAATAACTCACTCACAGAAATTGGATTTTATATCTCCTGGGTTTTAGCAGGCAGTTTATCTGGGAAAAGTGGAGAGGTCATTGGTACATTATATCGCTTAGGGTTGCATTTTATCGTTGCCATTGGCAGCAATCATGGTGCCAGAGGAGAGATCGCGCCTGGAGAACGAGTACGTTATAATAGCTGGAAACCTTACCAACAACAGCTATCACATCGTCAAGCCGAGCTCCGAGTTCTGAGAAAAATTATTTTTGGGAAACGCTATCGGCTGAGATACTACCCAATTCCCTTCATGCCATACTACCGATCGAACTGGTGAAAACTGTTGGTATATTATGACTAATCTTGAGGGAAGATTTACCTCAAAGTTGCTCGATTTTATAGTGTGAGAGATCGGATTGAGTATGGCTTTAAGCAAGCCAATAACGAGTTAGGGGATGGGTCGATAATCGTGGCAGGCATTATCCGAGCAGAGAACGGTGGTGGAAAATCATTTTGAGTGTTTACTTATTAGTATAGTAAGAATTCACGCCAACTATTTCGAGAATGATGATGAGTTAGCTCGGGATTCAACCAATAAATTGACTCTTTCATCTCAGTTTATTCTCCAATTTCAGCAAGATAGTTGTTGGTGGTAGAATGCTAACACATATAAATGTACGATGAATAATTTAAAATAAATCATTCAACCGTACATTTTTGTTATTTAATTTGTCCCTGCTTAGAAGGATTTAAGCTGACAAGTCTGGGACTAAAATTGTGCCAATTAATCCATTATTTGAATTAGTTTCGGACTCTTCTTAATGAACCAGTAGTTATGGATTTGGTTGCTGCGAGGGTCTTATATTCTCCCCCAAGTGACAAAAGAGGGATTAAATATGCGATTTAGATGCACAACAGCTTAATAGTCGCATTAGCAAATTCAAATTTATAGTCAACACGATCGCTCTCTTCTACTGTTCTACAAGTGCTGGAGATAAAACGCCGTCGTCCATAAATTGCAGCAATCGCTGCCTTAAAGTATCTAAACCCAAGCTTTGAGTGGCTGAAATAAATACAGCTTCGGGATATTCTTGCTGGGCTAAAGCTAGAGTTTCGCTATCGACCCGATCCATCTTATTAAAGGCAATCATAGCTTTCCCTGGAAGGGCAGGCATTTCTTCTAACACGTCCATCACTGAACGGATATGGCTTTGCCAAGCTGGATGGGAAAGATCGACGACATGAAGCAGCGCATCTGCCTCAGTAACTTCCTCTAGTGTGGCTCGGAACGCATCCATTAGCGGTGGCGGGAGTTCGTGAATAAACCCAACCGTGTCTGTCAGAAGAACCGATCGCCGTTCCTGGGTTTGCGGATCTGTAATGACAATTTTTCGCGTCGTCGGGTCGAGGGTGGCAAACAGGCGATCGGCTGTGTAAACTTCGGCATGAGTCAACACATTTAACAGGGTGGATTTACCCGCATTGGTATAACCTAACTAATGCAATAGAGGGGATTTCTTGCTGCTGTCGTTGTTGCCGTAAGCGGGCGCGATGTGCCTGTAGTTGGTTCACGGATTGCTGGAGTTGCGCGATTCGCCGCTGAATGACTCGTCGCTCAGTCTCTAGTTTGGTTTCACCAGGGCCTCGCGTCCCAATTCCAGCTCCTAGTCTTGACATCGCCTGACCTCGACCCCGGAGCCGAGGTAGCATATACTCCAATTGCGCCAGTTCCACTTGCAATTTACCGGCCTGGGATTGAGCACGTTGAGCGAAGATATCGAGAATGACTTGAGTCCGGTCTACTACTTCGATTCCAATCTGGCTTTCCAAGTTTCGCGCTTGAGAGGGAGAGATATCTCGGTCAAAGACAATGAGATTGGCTCCAAGCTGATGAGCCAACAGCGCAATTTCTTCTACTTTGCCCTGACCGACGACAGTTTGAGGATGGGGATGCGATCGCTTTTGCTGCACCGTCTCCACTACCTCTGCTCCCGCGCTCTCAACTAACCGGACGAGTTCGTCTAGTCCATCTTGAAACCGTTGGGCAGTAAGATCCTCGGTCATTAACCCAACCAGCAGAACGCGATCACCCTCAGTCTCTATTGGTTGCAATTGAGGAGTTTCAAAGCCTGCTTCTTCAAACTCCCTTTCCCATCCATCAACTAACTCGTCGAAGTCTTGCTCAGTCAGGTCATCCAAACTGAGGGGAGGAGAAACGAGGCAAGGCGTGTCTAAATCGGGTACGAGGTGAGCTAGATAAGCTTCTTTGACATAGCCACTAGCGCTGTCATCTCGTCTTTGGGTTCCATTGCTGTTGGGGATTAACACCACCAAAGCATCTAAGCGTTGCTGTGCCATTGCCATCAGTGCCGCAGCATCAGGTGTCTCTCCTTTGAGTTGAGTGGCAACGCAACGGATTCCACTCAAGTGCCCAGCGCCCTGTTGAGGCAGCTCTTGCGGCGGAATTTGAGTCTGTTGCGGCGTACCTACCGCGACTCGGACTACCTGCCCGCGTCGATTGATGTAGCTGCATACTGGCTGATGAATTTCTGTACTAATGGCTGCTAGCTTCTGAGCAAATTCGGGGGCGATCGAGCGATCGCTTGGCTGCCGCTGCTCGGAAAGCTGCTGTAATTGTTTGATGTGACTCGGTTGTAATCCTTTAAGATTGCCGTAAATATTTTCGCTCATATTCCTCAGAAAACTTGCGTCTGAATCCGTTGACTCTATATGTTTCTATATGTTATTTGTCTTCTCTTTAGATCCTATCTTTCCTCGGGAGTAACTAGGCTATGAATCGACAAGTTGCTGTTTATGAGAAGAAACCATGAGAATCATGTGAAGGTTCTAATAGAGGCATCCCAAATCTTAATAATCAATAAAAAAATACTCGTCTTCCACTTAGAGATTTTCCGGCTCAATCAGCCCCATCTCTGGATAGAAGCACAGTCATTTTAAGCATTTTGCCAGAAAGTCTTCTATTACTAGAATTTTCCGACTTTTTTCCAACCCTTTCCCTATTTACTGTAGTTTAGACTAAAAAATGAGCGCAGCTAAAAGTAGCCACCTTTGAATGTCAGGCAAGCTGTTGCTCAAAAACTCAAAAAGTAGAAG